>CANRPK010000010.1 GCA_947632455.1 uncultured Bacilli bacterium | reverse complement strand
AGTGTAGTCAAGTGGTGGATGACTACTTATCTAATTGCTTACACAAAGCTAAAATTTTGCGAAGTAATTTAGTTGTGCAAGCAATAGTTGCTGCGTAATGATGTTTACCTTCATTACGTTTTTTTCTGTAATAAATTTCAATATCATTTTCAACTTTCGTTCTACCAACAACAGTAATAATGTTAGAACAAGCTATATAAAGAATTTTTCTCATATATTTGTTACCTGATTTAGAAATAGGACCATGAACATTCACTGATCTACCAGATTGTTTAATAGATGGATCAAGTCCACAATAAGCAGTTAATTCTTTAATATTGTGAAATCTATTAATATCACCCAACTCAGCAATAATAATAGAAGTACTAAATTCACCAACACCATAAATAGAATTAATTGGTTTAAAATATTTAGATTTTTTAGCTAAAAAAATGATTTTGTATTTAACAATATCAATAGCTTTTTGATATTCATTAACTAATCTCGCTATTTGAGATAAATTAGAAACTAATTCATCATTAACATTAACTGATGGATAAGAATTAGAGGCATATTCTTTAATTTTAATTGCTTTCATTTTCCAATATCTAAAATCATGATTTTTAAGGAAATTTTGTAATCTATCAATTCTAGTATTAGAAATAATATCAGCATGAGGGAAACTTTCAATAAATTCTAAAGCAAGGTTAGAATAAATAGTGTTTCCTTTAAAAATTTCTTCATATTCCGGAAAACATAAATAAATTAAATTCCTATATCTGTTTTTAATATTTACACATAATTCATCTAAAGCAAAATATTGCCTAGATAAAGCATTTAAATCTAAATATAATTGATCTGGTTTGTTATATTCTTTAAAAGTATTAGTAAAAAATAAATTAACTAAGTTCAAACAATCTTCTTTATCAGTTTTAGTCTTTCTTATATTTCTTTTTTGCATTTTTCCATAGATAGGATTAATAATAAATACTTTAAAATTATTTTCTAAAAAGAATCTTTCAATAGGTCTATGATAGATACCAGTAGATTCCATTATTACAGAAACATTGTCTAATTTTAAATTTTTAATTCTATTAAGCAAATTAGAAAAATCATTAATAGAATGATTAACTTCGTATGGTTCAATTAGAACTTCACCACAAGAACTAATTAAAGTAACCATACTTTTACCTTTAGCTACATCAATAGCTAAACAATTATGCATAAGCACCATCTTTTCTTTTTACGATTGAACTCTTTTGTACCTCTTACTCCTCATCACGCTTGTTATATAAGATTTGAAAAAAAATCCTCACATTCTAAAACTAGGAACATAAAAAGAAAAGAGCTAGGCCGTCATAAGAATGGATACTTAAGACCCTTGTTATAATCTGCCTAAACTCAATCGCATTAATTTTACTTATTTTTAAAAATAAGTAAAATTATTATACTCATAAATTAATGATTTGCAACTTCACCAATTTACTAATCAGTATTATACGTGTTATAATTAAAAGGGTGAATACTATGCCAAATAATTTAGTCTATATCAATGATTTTTATGATACTTATTATATCCCTGAACTTAAAATAAAAAATAATCTAATAAATGGTACTCAGTTAAACTTAATTAAAATTAATTCTTTAAAAGAATTAAATAATATAGAAGGAATGTTTATTTTATTAACTGTTAATGATCTATATGTAATAAAAAATGATATTGATATATATAATCCTGATGTATATGAAATAGATCGTTATTTTAGGCCTTTTTTTAAAAATTTTAAGTATGTTATTATCTTATCTTTAGAAGAATTTGATTATGGTCATATTCCTTTTTCTAATATTTATATTGAATATCAAAATAAATATCTTAATAATAAAGAGGGTATTAATATTTTAATAAATGAATTATATCAAAAAAGTTTACTAACTCCTAATTCTAAGTTTACTTCTAAAAGATGGCATAATATTGAAAAATTACATCTTTGTTTAACTAAAATAAAAAAGACTTATTTCTCTTCTAAAGATCTTAAAAATATGTTAAATGTTAATGATAAATGGCTTCAAAGATATATGCAAGATGTAAATTTAATCTATAATAATATTGGTTATAATAAAAAGAAAAAGCTTTGGTATAAAACTAAAAATATAAGGAATTAACTTGTAAAATATTCCTTTTTTTGTCCTCTATAAAATTAAGTTAAAATCTAAATTTTTAAAAGTGCTATACTTTATTTATTGAAAAGGAGAAAAAAATTAATGTCTAATCAAACTAATTTAGTGAAGGAATTATTGGAACAAAAACAAAATGTTTCTGAACAATTAATTCTATTAAGGAAAAATCGCCATAATAAAGAGGTTCAAGAATATATCCAAAAGCTTGAATCCCTAGATAATTTATCAGGATATATGAAGTATTTAATTTCAAGATACTATTATGGTAATAAAGATGCCATTAAGTATCCTAAGAATTGTCTTGAAAGGCTTCATAAAGTTATTTTAAGACCATTTAATGATTGAGGTGTTTTATGTCAAGATGTGATTTACATATTTCTACCATCTATTCTTATAAAGGTAATAAAAGCGTAATTAAACCTCAAGATTTATTAATTAAATGTCAAAAAGAGAATATCTCCAGTATTGGTATAGTAGATTATTGTAATTGTGCTTCTATTCCTGATTTTGAATATTTAAAAAACCAAATGGCTTTAACTAATTTAAAAATTATATATGGAATAACTTTAATTATTAAATTCCCTCATAGTAATATTAAAAGCATTATTTTAGCTAAAAATAATCAAGGTATAAAAGCTCTATATCAAATAGTTACTAAATTAAATTTTAATAAAACAGATACTATTTTATTTAAAGATTTAAAAAAGTACATAAATAATCTAATATTAGGTATAGATACCATAACTGATTACGAAGAAAATTATTTAAAGTATTATACTTACCTAGAAATAAACCCTTTAATGTCTAAATCTACCATTTTAAATTTATCTAGCATTGCTAATAAATATAATTTATTGTTAATCGCTACTAGTAAACCTAATACCTTAAATAAAGAAGATCTTTCTTTGCTTTCTACTCTAAATAAAAATAGTAATAATAATTATTATTATAGTTTAGACCAAATGCAAAATTATTTTAAGTTTTTACCTAATTATGAAGAAGCTATTCTTACTAATCCTAAAAAAATAATAGATATGGTTACCAACTATGATTTTAAATTTAATAATAAATATTATCTTCCTGAACCCGAAATAAATTTACTTAAAAAAGAAGTTTTAAGTCGAGCTAAGCTAATTTATCTTGATGTCATCCCTAAATCAGTTCTAAAAAGAATTAATTATGAATTATCTTTAATTTATCAAAATAATTTAGCCGGAACTATATTATTTTTAAGCGATATAATGGCTAAAGCTCGCAACATTGGTGCCTATAATCTTATTGGTTCTTATTTTAGCCATTTTATTATCAGTTATCTTTTAGGTTTAATTGAGGTAAACCCTCTAGATTATAAAAATTTAAAGCCTTTATTAAATGACTATAATAATTATGGTTTTTACTTTGAAATATTTATGCCAGAAAAAGTGGAAGCCCAAATTAAAAATTATACTTCTAAATATTTAAATAAGTTATATGCTAAAGGTATTTATCGAGAAATTAATCCCGAAGATTATAATTTTAAAGAAGCCATGAAATTAAGTAATATTAAACTAAATATTTTACCTAGTTTTGATACTTTTTATTTAGTTCCCAAAAATATAGATATCCTAAATATAACTCCTCTAAATTATCAAGTAAAAGAAGAAAAAAAACTACCTATCTTAGAATTTAGTCCTTATCTAAAAAAGAATTTTGTTAGATTACGTTTTCGACCAACTAGATTAATTAATTTATTATATGATTTATCTAAAAAAACTAAAAAAGATATTTATGAAATACACCTAGAAGATAAAGAAGTCTTAAAAAATATGTATGAAGTATTAAAAAGTAATAAAAGACAAGATTATCATTCTTATTCTGAATATTTCATTGCTAATAATTTTACTTATATTTTAAAATTAGAAGAACCAACTCCTAAAATAACTTCTTTAAAAGATCTAATAAATTTAAATTATGATGAAAATTGGTTAAGTAAAGTATTACAACATTACTATATATCTTATTATCGTACTTATTATCCGGAAATATATTACGAATTATATCTTAAAGCTTTAATTAAAGAATATGATATTTTCCAAGTATTTACCATCCCATATTTACAAGAATTAGAAATATCTTTTCAAAATAAAATAATTACTTTAAAGGAAGATGCTATTATAAACTTAATTATTACTACATTATTTAATTTATACACGACTAATGAAATAATATATCATAAAATAATTAATAAACTATTTTTAAAAGGAAATAACTATGAACTTATATAATATGCTTCTAAATGCTAATTTATTAATAATAAAAGTAAAACCTCGTTTTAAAAGCTCATTAATAATTGAATTACTTAATTATTTTTCCCTTGAAAATAATTATCATACAAGATTTTATAGCCTAAAATTTCGAAGTGATTACTATATTCGTAAATTAATATCTTTTACATCAGGTCTTGATGAACGCTTAATAATTAAATATTTTTATCCCTGTATAGGTCTAAGTAAAAATAATAAGGATCATATTTCCAAAACTAAATTTATTAAAAGCATAGAAAAAATTCAAAATAGTCCTCTTATTATTAGTTCTGCTAAAGTATTTCCTAAAGATTATTTAACTTATATATTAGAAGATCAAGATTATAATATTTTAATAATTGATAACTTAACCGAATTATTATCTAAAACTAAATATAGTTTAAAAGAAACATTAACCCAAATAAATAATTGGGCTATTAAAAATAAAGCTCATGCTTTAATTATTAATTAAGGAGTACTAATGCAAGTAAGAATATTAAAAGGAATAAATGAAATAGGGGGATGTATTACCG
This sequence comes from uncultured Bacilli bacterium, assembly GCA_947632455.1. Classification (GTDB taxonomy): domain Bacteria; phylum Bacillota_I; class Bacilli_A; order RF39; family UBA660; genus Caccenecus. The sequence continues at coordinate 36,152 of CANRPK010000010.1, read as the reverse complement.
AAATAACTAGTAATAATAATACTAAAATTATTATCGATTTTGGTGAATCCTTAACTGCTTCAATAAATCAAAATCCCCAAATTGAAGGCTTAACTATCGGAAAAAAAGGGTATGATGCAGTCTTTATAACCCATAGTCATCCAGACCATATCGGTTTAATTAATTATATTTTAAAAGATATTCCTATCTATATTGAACCAATATCTAAAAAAATTTATGACTTACAAAATGCTTTTACTAACCCTAAAAAATCTCTAAAAACTTTTGATATGTCTTTTAAATCAAAAATAATTATTAATAATGATATTATCGTAACTCCTTATTTAGTAGATCACTCTGCATATAATTCTGCCATGCTTCTTATAGAAGCTGATAATAAAAAAGTTTTACATACAGGGGATTTTCGCAGTCATGGTAAAAAAGGTTCTTTATTTAAATCAACCCTAAAAACTATAAAAGAAGTAGATTTAATTATCACAGAGGCCACTACTTTAAGTAGAAAAGATAATGAAGAATTTTTAAAAGAAGAAGATTTATGTAACAAAGCCACTAAAATATTTTCAAAATATGATCAAGTATTTATTATGACTTCTTCTACTAATATTGATCGTCTAACAAGCTTTTATAAAGCCTCCAAATTAACCAATAAAACTTTTATCGAAGACTTATTTACTAGTAATGTTGTTAAAATATTAAATAATCCCCATATTCCTAATCCCCAAACCTTTAATGATGTTTATGCTTGGATACCAACAAAATACTCTCATAAAAGCAAATCTTTTAAAAACAAGTATATAACCCCAATAAAACCATATTGTAAGGCTAAAGCTTATTTAACTAATTCTTATACTTTTTTGCTAAAATCATCTATGCTTTCCGATTTAGAAAAATTATATCGCCATAAACATATTACTAATGCTTGCTTAATTTATTCTATGTGGGAAGGGTATAAAGAAAAACCGGAAATAAAAGATTTCTTAGCTAAAATAAAACAATATGGTCTAACAACAATTATTAATCTTCATACTTCTGGTCATGCTGATAGTAACACTATTAAATTATTAAATAATTTGCATGCTAAAAAAGTAATTCCCATTCACACCACCAATGGTTTAGCTCTAAAAAATATTGTTAAAAATACCTATATACCAACTTTAAATGAAACTGTAGTAGTTGAATAACCAATTTATATATATTATAATGAACAAAAGGATGTGATTTCTAATGAGAATGTATACTAAAGAACAAACATTAAATCGTTTACCAAAAAATACTAATATTAATTTATTGTATAAAGCTTCAATTATTAATAATAAAGGAATTACTAAAGATACAAAAGAAAAGTATTCCGAGATTATCGCCAAAGAAATATTAACTAATCCTACTTATGACTTAACTAAAATTGAACAAATAAATCGAAAAAGAAGCTATAATGTTAAACATAATGGTAAATTTAATATAGGTAGTAACCGTTATGAAGAAATAATTGCTATAAAAATGTTAAATAAAACTTATGATTATATAGGTACAGTTCTAAATTATCAAGTTCCCCTAAAAGATAAACTTCATAATATCGCGGGCAAAATAGATTTAATCTCTAAACAAGATAATACCCTTTATTTAATTGAACTAAAAAATACAACTAGCCCTGAAACTCTTTTAAGATGTGTATTAGAAATAATTACTTACTATCATGAAGTAGATATTTCTAAATTAAAAGAAGATTATAATCTACCTTCAGATCTAAATGTTAAACCTGCTATATTAATTTTTGAAAATACTGAACCATATAAAAGTTTAGAAGACAAATTTGTTAATGAATTAATAAAAAAATATGATATAAAAGTCTTTGTTGCTAATAATGATCAAGATTTAAAAATTCAAATAAAAAAATAAAATCAATTAAACGATTTTATTTTTTTTATCTAAAGTAAATAAATATAAATATTGCTAAAACTAAACAATATATTGAAAACTTCCAAAGTTTTCCTTTTTGCACTATATCTGTAAGCCATTTATAAGTAAAATATGTAACTATTAAAGCCGTGAACATTCCTAATAAATAAGGTATTAAAAGGGTAGATAAACTATTAGATGCGATTAAATCACTAACACCTAAAGCCATAGTAGCTAAACTAATTGGAAAATAAAGAATAAAAGTATATTTTAAGGCCGTTTTTTTACTCATTCCCATTAATAAACAAGCTACTAAAACTGTTCCACTTCGACTAATACCAGGCATAATAGTAATCATTTGCCATAATCCAATAATTATAGCATCTTTTATAGTAATATCCTTATCTTCTTTATTACCATTTTTATTTCTTATTAAAAATAACATTAAAGCTGTAAATAAGAAAGCTATTCCTAAAAATTTTAAATTAGTAAGTTTATCTTCAATTACATCTTTTAATAAAATACCTACTAAACCAACCGGAATAGTGGATATAATAATATTTAAACAATACTTAAATTTAACTTTATTATCATTTCTTTTCTCTTTATTAAAAATATAAGTAAAAAAGCTTTTAACTAAATCTATAATATCATTTCTAAAAATAAAAAGTATTGCTAAAAAAGATCCAAAGTTTGCTACAATTTCAAAATTTAAATCATTAAACATATTCGTATTAAAAATATTTTTAAATAAGAATATATGCCCACTAGAACTAATTGGTAAAGGTTCAGTAAAACCCTGAATAATTCCTAATATAATGTAAATTAAATAATTCATATCATCACCACTACAATTATATAATATTTTTTAAACTTAAGAAATAAAATTTAAAAGGGAAATAAAATGTTTAAATTATTTATTTATATTTTAGGTATAATATTTACAAGTATTGGCATTTTCTTTACAATTATTTATTTAAATTTATTAACTAATGGGTATACTTTTATGGAATTTGTTAAATTTATTATTAGAAAAGTAGAATTTTGGTTTATTCCCTTAGGTTTAATATTAATAATAATATCTTTAGAAAGGTGGCTAAAAAATGAATTATTACTACGACGTAATTCTAAATTGGAATGATAATATTGGTTATGAATTTTATGAATGGAATGATACAGATTATTTAGAATTAATTAAAAAAATTCCTTTAATTAGAGTATCTCATAAATTATTTATGGATGTTTTAACTAATAATATTGAAGTAGATCCTAATTTCTTAAATGAAATAAAAGATAAAACTTTTTTAAGTTCTAAAAGTATTATTAAACGTATTTCTTATGCTTGTCTTATTACAGATAATAAGAATGTTTATGCTCTAGAATTTAATGAATTAGGCCATATAATTAGTCGTAGTAAACTTTTAATAGATGATGAATTAAATGTTTTAGAAGCCTCTTATAATCTAAAAGAAAATAATTTTAATTATCAAGTATTAGAACCAATTCCTCTTAATTATGGTTTAAGACAAATAAAAGAAGTAATAAATTTAATCAGTTTAGAATTACAAAATTTATATGAAAATAAAGAAACAGCTAAATTAAAATATTTATATTATGAATATAAACAAGAAAAGATTGATGATATAGAAATAATTTATCAAAAAATACATTCTGCATTAACTAAAGAATTTAATCCTGAACTTTTAAAATTATATTATATTATTAAGTTATCATACCATAATGTTTAAAAATCTGTTATAATATACAATTATGGAAGTGATTTAAATGAATTTACCAAATTTACAAGAAGCAAAACAAAGAACTAAAAATAGTCCTAAATATCTTCAAGCAAAAAATTTAAAAAGTAATAAGTTTAATGGTAAAAAGTTTTATTTAAAAACTTATGGTTGTCAAATGAATGTTCATGATTCTGAAGAAATAAAAGGTATATTATCTAATTTAGGTTTTACTGAAACTGCTGTTTTAAATGACGCGGATATTATAGTATTAAATACATGTGCTATTAGAGAAAATGCTCATGATAAAGTTTTCGGTTTTTTAGGTCGTGTTAAACATTTAAAAAGAAATAAACCTGATTTACTAGTATGTGTAGGAGGTTGTATGCCTCAACAAGAAAATGTTGCTAATCTCTTAAAAGAAAAATATCCTTTTGTTAATATTGTATTTGGTACTCATAATATTAATGAATTAGGAAGTATGATTATAAATGCTAGCAACTCTCAAGATATAGAAGTTTATTCTATAGAAGGGGATGTCTATGAAAATATTGAATATAAAAGAGATTCTAAATATAGTGCTTGGGTAAATATCATGTATGGCTGTGATAAATTTTGTACTTATTGTATTGTTCCATATACTAGAGGAAAACAAAGAAGTCGCCATATGGCCGATATTTTAAAAGAAATAACTACTTTAAAAGAAGAGGGTTATAAAGAAGTAACTTTATTAGGGCAAAATGTTAATGCTTATGGTAAAGATTTAAATGAAGATTATGATTTTGCCACTTTATTAGAAGAAACAGCCAAAATTGGTATACCCCGTATTCGTTTTGTTACATCTCATCCTTGGGATTTTACTGATAAAATGATTGATACTATTGCTAAATATCCTAATATTATGCCTTATATCCATTTACCACTTCAAAGTGGCAGTACGAAAATATTACGTCTTATGGGGCGCAGATATACTAAAGAAGAATATTTAGCTTTATATCAAAAAATTAAACAAGCTGTTCCTAACTGTAGTATTACTACCGATATTATTGTTGGTTTTCCAAATGAAACAGAAGAAGATTTTAATGAAACCTTAGATGTTGTAAATAAATGTGTCTTTGATGGAGCTTATACTTTTATCTATTCTCCAAGAGAGGGTACACCAGCATCTTTAATAAAAGATAATATAACTTTAGAAGAAAAAGAAAAACGTTTACAAAAATTAAATAAAATAATTAATGAACATAGTTTAAAACATAATCAAGAATACTTAAATAAAGTTGTTAAAATTTTAGTTACCGCCCCAAGCGAAAAAGGGGAAAACAAAGTTTGTGGCTACACTGAAACTATGAAATTAGTTAATGTTGAAGCACCTCTTACTGATATAGGTAAGATCATTGATGTAAAAATAACCAGTGCTAAAAGTTTTAGTCTTGATGGTGAAAAAGTAATATTTGCAAATATTTAATAAAAAACACTTTTCAAAATTAAAAAAGTATCTTATAATATTTATTATAGGTGATAGTATGAAACAAGGGTATAAAGTTACATTAGCAGTTTTAACTGTAATGATATTAATAACATTAACTATTGGAACAAGTTATTCATTTTATTCAGTCCAAGGAAAACAAGAAGCCGCTAACGAATTTAAATCAACGTGTTTCCAAATTAAATTTACTGATGAAAATGTTATTGCTTTAAATACTGATGGAAAATTTGCTTATCCTATTGATGATAGCAAAGTAGACAGCCTAACCCCATATTCCTTTACTATTGAAAATACTTGCACCGCTGATAATTCTAACGAGGCTATAAATTATCAAATAGTTTTAAACACTTTAAAACAAGAAGTATCTGATACATCAAAAGGAGATTTAACTGAGTATTTATATTATAAATTAGATGAAAATCCAAATAAAGAATTAAAAACTGAAAGTAAATATCCAACACCTAGTTACTTACCAAGCGAATATAAAAATAATGTCAAAAATAGTTATTTACTAACAAGCGGCACACTTGAACACGGAGCCCAAAAAACATTTAATCTTCGCCTTTGGATACCAGCCAATGCTTGTGAAGGCAATGATTGCCAAAGTACTATAATGGGTAAAACATTTGAGGGTAAAATTTTAGTTATAACATCTCAAGGGGTAGCCTCTGAAAGAAATAGCTAAAAAATTCTTAAATTTACATCAAATTTATTGTGAAGTATTTTCAAATAATAAAAAATAATATATAATCATAATATAGAAGTTGGTGAATACCTTTGAATTATAAAAAAACAATTACATTACTTTCTTTATCTATAATTATGGTAATAATTGCCACTGCTGGGGTAACATATGCTTACCTTTCTTTTAGTGGAAAACAAGAAACACCAAACGTTCTAAATTCCGCCTGCTTTAATCTAACTAGTACTGATGCTTCATATATAAATTATACTGGTTATCCAACAACTGAAGCAAATGCCACAAATGAAAAAAAATATACTCCTTATGAAATAACCATAACAAATTCATGTGAAACTGCTTTAGATACCAAATATAAAGTTGTCTTAAATGTTTTAAATACAACTTCTTCTAAGCTATTAGCTAAATTAGGCTATATATATTTTTCTATAGATGGAAGTGCTGGTGCTCCAGTTAATAAAACACCAGTTAGTATGCCAACATCTTTAGTACCTAAAGAAAATACTGTCTCAGGTTCTTATCTTCTTACAGAAGGTACTTTAACTAATAGTAATAAAAGTGCTACACATAAATTATATATTTGGTTTGATAAAGATCTTTGTGATGGTAATGCTTGTCAAGACATTATGGGTTCTACCTTTAATGCTCAAGTATCTATTTATAGTGAGGCTAGTTAAAATAGTCTTTTTTTAATTGTCAAAATATGTTACAATACGTCTAAGAGGTGTAATTATGTTTAAGAAAAATTTACAAGAATTTAAAACATTTATTGCTAGAGGAAATGTTATGGATCTAGCCGTAGGTGTTATAGTCGGAGGAGCTTTCTCATCTATTGTAACCAGTTTAGTTAATAATATTTTAACTCCTATAATTGGTTTAATCATTGGAGGTAAAGATTTTTCTAATCTAGCTATAACTTTTAAAGACACGCAAATTCAATATGGTGCTTTCATTCAAAGCATTATCGACTTTTTAATTATAGCTTTCTGCATATTTATTATGGTTAAAGTTGTTAATAAAATTATGCATTTAAAGAAAAAAGAAGAAGAAAAGAAACCTGAACCACCAGCTCCTGCTAAAACTCCAGAAGTTGAACTTTTAGAGGAAATTCGTGACTTATTAAAAAAAGAAACAAAAACTAAGGCTGAAAAATGATTTTATGTATTGTTGGCCCAACCGGTGTAGGCAAAACTAAATTAAGCATTGAACTAGCCAAAAAATATAATGCCATTATTATAAATGCTGATGCTATGCAAATTTATAAAGAATTAAATATTGGCACTGCTAAAATAACGGAAGAAGAAAAAGAAAATATTCCTCATTATTTATTATCCATCTCAGATTTAGAAACCAATTATACTGTATATCATTATCAAAAGGATGCTCGTAAGCTTTTAGAACAATTCAAAAATCGTAATATAATCTTTGTCGGAGGAACAGGTCTATATTTAAAAGCCGCTCTTTATAGTTATGTTTTTGAAGAAGAAACTGATAATTCTGAGGATTATAGTAATTTAACAAATGAAGAATTATATAAACTTGCTCTAAAAAAATCGCCTACCATGAATATCCATCCTAATAATCGAGTTCGCTTAATTCGTTTTCTAAATAAAAAAGATATTAATATAGCCCCTTGTAAACCCTTATATAATGCTATATATATCGGACTAACTGCTCCCAGAGATGAATTATATAATCGTATAAATAAAAGGGTAGATATCATGTTTCAAGAAGGTTTATTAGAAGAAGCTAAAAACTTATATTCTAAAAATATTAAAAGTAAAGCTTTAAATACAGCGATTGGATATAAAGAATTATTTCAATATTTTAATAGCCAAATAACTTTAGAAGAAGCCCAAGAATTAATAAAGAAACGTAGTCGTAATTATGCTAAAAGACAATATTCTTGGTTTAATAATCAAATGGAAGTTAAATGGTTTAATGTTGATTTTAATAATTTTAATAAAACAATAAATGAAGTTCAAGACTATTTAAAATTAAAGTATTGAACTTTTTTTATAGACAATAATTTTGCAATTTGATAAAATTTAATTGGTGATAACTTTTGAATAAAATACTTAAAAATATTTTAATTGCCATCGAAAAAAAGGGCTATGAGGCTTATATTATTGGGGGCTATGTTAGAGATTCATTAATTGGTAAATCTTCTTATGATATTGATATATGCACTAATGCCACCCCTAAAGAATTAATTAATATTTTTCCTAATGCTTCAACCAAAAATTTAGGAGGAATATCTTTTAAAATCAAAGAATATAATATTGAAATAACTACTTACCGTGAAGAAATAAAATATCAAAACCGCAAACCAATCGAATATAATTATGTAAATAATTTAATCACAGATTTAAAACGTCGTGACTTTACTATAAATACTATTTGTATGAATAAAAGAGGCGAAATAATTGACTTATTAAATGGAATTGAGGATTTAAATAATTTATGTATTCGCTTAATTGGTGATCCATCAGTTAAACTAGTGGAAGATCCTTTAAGAATAATGCGAGCTATTCGGTTTGCGACTATTCTTAATTTTACTATTGAAGAAAATCTTTTAGCTTCTTTAACTAAATATAGCCATTTAATTTTAGATTTATCATCTACTAGAATAAAAGAAGAATTAACTTCAATCTTAATATCACCCAATGTTAAATATGGCTTAAATTTATTAGAAACTACGGGTATATTAAAACTATTAGATATATCTTATGATAATTTAGTTCCAATTAAAAATATTGAAGGAATGTATGCTCAAATTACTATTGGATATAAATTACCATTTACCAAAGTTGAAAAAACTAATATTAATGCGATAAAAAATATTCTTAATGAAAAAGAAATAACTAATTATACAATCTATAAATATGGTTTATATTTATCTAAGATTGCCGGGGCTATTTTAGATATTCCTCAAAGTTATATAAATAAATTATATAAAAATTTACCTATAAAAGAACTTAAAGATATTAATATTACCCCAAAAGAAATAGTAAGTATTCTTAATATTGATTATTCTAAAAAAATAAGTCAAATTTTAAGTGAACTTGAATTTTTTATAATAAGTGGTAAAATAAAAAATAAGAAAAGTGATTTAATTAAATATATCGAACAAAATAAAGCAAGGTGGATCCATGAATAGTACAATTTTTAAAACCACAAAATACGTAACAAATGGTTTATTTATTAAAAAAGCTTTAGAACTAAAATTAACTTTAGAAGAATTTTTAGTTTTAACCTATTTTGATAATAATCAAAACTATTTTGATATAGAACTTTTAAGTAAAAACCTAGGTCTAGACTCCTCAGCCGCTTATCAAACATTTAATAGTCTTTTATCTAAAAAGCTTTTAAATATTGAAACCATAAAAGATATAGAAGGTCGTATGATTGAAGTCGTTAAATTAGATAACTTTTATAATTTAATCATGGATAGTAAAATAACTGAACAAAAAGTTGAAACTAAAAATGATATTTATTCTTTATTTGAAAATGAATTTGGACGACCTATTACCAGTACTGAATATGAAATCATCAATGCCTGGTTAGAAAAGGGTTATACTGAAGATTTAATAAAAGGAGCCTTAAAAGAAGCTGTATATAATGGAGTAAAGAATTTTCGCTATATTGATAAAATATTATATGAATGGCAAAAGAAAGGCTTCAAAAATCTTGATGATGTAAATAAACACTTAGAAAATAGAAATGAAGAAAAAACTCCTAGAAAGGAATTATTTAATTATAATTGGTTAGATGATGAAGAGTGATATTTTAATTACTGAATTAGATAAATTATTTCCTACTGCTAAATGTGAACTTAATTATACTAAAGACTATGAATTATTAATTGCTACCGTTCTAAGTGCTCAATGTACAGATAAAAGGGTAAATGAAGTAACTAAAATATTATTTTCTAAATATGATATTAATACTTTAAAAGATGCTTCTCTAACTGAAATAGAAAATATTATAAGACCTTGTGGTTCTTATACTAAAAAAGCTTATTACTTAAAAAGTATTGCTACAAGTTTAGTTAATGACTATCAAGGAAAAGTTCCAAATAATCGCAAATATTTAGAAAGTTTACCTGGAGTAGGGCGTAAGACTTGTAATGTAGTGTTATCCAATATTTATAATGTTCCAGCGATTGCCGTAGATACTCATGTAGCTCGTGTATCTGTTCGTTTAGGCTTAGCTAAAGAAAAAGATAATGTTTTAACTATTGAACAAAAATTAATGAAGAAATTACCTAAAGATCATTGGAGTAGACTTCATCATCAATTAGTATTATTTGGTAGATATAAATGTAAAGCCCTAAAACCAGAATGTTCTAATTGCCCATTTCAAAAATATTGCTTATATTATAAAAAACGATAAAAAAATTACTCTTAAGTGAGTAATTTTTTACATTTTTTCAAAGCCTTGTTCTTCTAATAGGTTTTTAAAATCTTTAGCTGAATAAACCGCTTTATCAACTAATTTACCATCTTTAAAATATAATAATGATGGTACTTTTTTAATTATATTATCTTCTATATTTAATTCATGAGCAATATCATCAATATAATCTTTATTATTATTTTTAATATTTGTCACATTTATATAATAAAAGTTATTATGTAAATCATAATCATCAATTATTGGTTTTAATTTTTTTTCTAAAGAATAAACATTTTTATCTCCCGTATAACCAATATATATAAAATAATAGCTTCCAGTTTCGCTTAATACATTATTTATTTCATTTATTTCTGTCATTTCTAAACTTACAGTATTTGAAGAAATAAGATAACTATTTATATATTTTTGTTCTTCTTTTACGGAATACCATTTATATACATAAAGTATTAAAAGTATTACACCAATTACTATAAAAAAACCAATATACCAATTCTTAGTTTGGTTCTTTCCTTTATATTTAGTATTAGCCAATATACCTCATCCTTTCACCATTATTTTATCATAATATATATTTATTTGCAATTTATATTTTTATTCAGTTTTATCTTCTAATTTAACCAATACTTCTCGAGGTTTAGAACCATTAGCGGGTCCTACAATACCTCTTTCTTCAAGCAAATCTACCACTCTAGCTGCTCGGTTATAACCTAATCTAAATCTTCTTTGTAATAAGGAAGTACTAACTTTACCTGTTTGAATAGCAAATTCGACAATTTCATTATATAAAGGATCGTCATATTCTTCTTTTTCATCCGGAAGTCCGTGAATACCATTTTCATTAGTATTTAAATTTTCCATTTCACTGTCATAATGCGCTCCTTGTTGTTTACAAACAAAGTCAATAATTCTAGCAATTTCGGCATCATCAATAAAACATCCTTGAATACGAGTAGGAACATTTTCACCCATCGGTAAAAATAACATATCACCTTTACCTAAAAGTTTTTCCGCTCCACTAGAATCTAAAATAGTTCGCGAATCTATATTACTAGCAACAGCAAATGCAATACGCGAAGGGATATTAGCTTTAACAACTCCCGTAATAACATCAGTTGAAGGTCTTTGAGTAGCGACTATTAAATGAATACCGGCCGCTCTAGCCATTTGAGTAATTCGCATAATTGAATCTTCAACTTCTTTAGAAGCAACTAACATTAAATCAGCAAGCTCATCGATGATGGCTACTATATAGTGCATTCTAGGCATTTTTTCATCTTTATTTTTATTTTCTTTATCAATAAGTTCATTATAACCAGCAATATTCTTAACGTTTTTCTCACTAAATAAATCGTATCTTCTTTCCATTTCTGCGACAAGTTTTTGTAGAGCAATACTAGCTTTTTTAGGATCACTAACTACGGGACATAAAAGGTGAGGGATACCATTATAATTAGAAAGCTCAACTTTTTTAGGATCAACTAACATTAATTTAACTTCATCCGGTTTATAACGCATTAAGATTGAACAGATAATTGTATTTGTACAAACAGATTTACCAGAACCAGTAGAACCTGCAATAAGAAGGTGGGGCATTTTAGATAAATCAGCGAGTTGAGGTTTACCCATAATATCTTTACCTAAAGCTACAATAATTTTACCACTAGCTTCTTTACCTTCGTATGCTAATACTTCTTTAAATTTAACCATGCTAATTGATGGATTAGGAATTTCAATACCAATAGTACTTTTTCCTGGAATAGGGGCTTGTATTCTAACATCTTTAGCCGCTAAAGCTAAAGCAATTTCTTTGTTTATTCCACTTATTCTACTAACTTTAGTTCCACTAGGAACTTTAACTTCAAATTGTGTTACTGCTGGACCAATATGAATTTCTACAACTTGACCATTAATTTGAAAATCTTTTAAAACTCTTTCTAAGTTTTCTTTGTTACTTCTTATATAATTATTTGAATTAACTTTCTTTTGTTCTTTTACATCATCTAATAAAGATAAAGGTGGTAAAGTATAACTAGAATTAATTTCATAAACTTTATTTTCCGGTTGTTCTAAATTTTCTTTAACTACTTGAGGTTCTTTCATTGTTTTTAATTCTTCCATACTAGTTATTACAATTTTATCATCTTTAGGTGCCTCAAAATCTTTTTCTTCTTCATAATCATACATTTTTGTCTCATGTTCTTGAACTTTTGGCATAACTTCTTCTTCATCTCTAATATTCTTAAAGGATTCTTTAATTTTCTTAAATATATCCGCGATTGTAATATTAAATAATAAAATCGTTCCAAATATAACTAAAATAATTGCTACTATCTTTGAACCAGTAAGACCAAATAAACTGCTAAATAAAGCCGCAACCCCAGCTCCAACAATACCTCCACCAATCTCAATCGAAGTATCACCACTCGTAAATAAAGCTGTTGTACCTCCGATTGTATCTTTTCTATCCATATATTGATTAACTGTTGATTGAAGTATATCCGCCGGACCTTTACATTGTTCAATAAAACCAAAATGACTAGCTAATAAAATAACTATGATTATAACATATAATCCAATTAATCTTTGACTTAAAAATTTTGGTAATTTTCTTTTAAACAACATGTAAGCCCCAAGAATGAGAATAGCCAGCAATAAAAAGAGCCAAGCCCAACCTCCTACTAAAAACATTGCAAATTGTTTTATAAACGATCCGACTGGTCCAAAACCAAATCCAATTAGACCTATTAATATTAATATAAGACCTGTAAGCTCTACACTATATGGAAAGCTATTACTTTCACTAGTACTAGATTTTTTTTTCTTTGCCATTTTATATTCACCTTATATAATTGTACCAAAAAAAAGTCATTAATGCAAAAGTTTATTACACATTTCTACATTTATTTTAAAAACTAAAATAATAAAATAAAAATCTTGTAAAAGCCCTTACATTTTACTAAAAAAAATAATAGATATACGAAAATAATTGCTATAATCTTTAAATTTATGATATGATATTTAAAGGTGAAAAATAATGGGATTATTTGAAAAATTTAAAAGTATAATTTATAAAAAAGAAACAAAAAAGGAAGAAAGCCAAAATATTGCAGCTTATGAAAAAGGTTTAGAAAAAACTCGTAAGGAATTTGTTAGTGAATTATCAGTGTTAGGTCATAAATTTACCAAAGTAACAGATGATTATTATGAAGAATTAGAAAATATTCTTATTATGGCTGATATAGGTGTAAATACCGTCATGAAATTTATTGATCGTCTAAAAGATCGGGTTAAAAAAGAAAATATTACTGATCCTAAATATTTACAAGAAGTAATTATTGATGAATTATTTATAATATATGTCTCTGGGGAATCTTTAAGTGATAAAATTAATATTAATCCTGATGGTCCAACTGTTATTTTAATGGTCGGAGTAAATGGGGTAGGAAAGACTACGACTATTGCGAAACTAGCTTATAAATATAAAAATGAAGGTAAAAAAGTTATGCTTATCGCTGGAGATACATTTCGAGCTGGCGCGGTTGAACAATTAGAAGAGTGGGCTAATAAAACTGGATCTTTATTTTATGGTGCCAAAAATACTGATCCGGCTGGAGTAATATTTGATGGTTTAAAAAAAGCTAAAGAAGAACAAGCTGATATTGTTTTAATTGATACAGCCGGTCGTCTACAAAATAAAGCTAATTTAATGAAAGAATTAGAAAAAATTAATAAAGTAATTGGCATGAATATACCTAATGCTCCTCATGAAACTCTTTTAGTAATTGATGCCGCGACTGGTCAAAATGGTATATTACAAGCCGAAAGTTTTAAAAGTATTACTAATATTACTGGTATAGTTTTAACTAAACTTGATGGAACTGCTAAAGGAGGTATAGTCCTAGCTATTAAAGAAAGTGTTAATATTCCTGTTAAATTTATTGGTTTAGGTGAAGCTATGACTGATTTAAAAACCTTTGATATAGAAGCTTATATATATGGTTTATTTAAGGATATGATTGACGATGGAAAATAGAGATTATTTAAATAGTTTATTTGATATCTATAAAGATTTATTAACCGAAATTGAACAAGATACCTTTAAAAATTATTATTTTGAAGATTTATCTCTAACAGAAATCGCAGAAAATCGTCATATAACTAAAGCTAGTGTTAGTAAAACTTTAAAACAAGTAGAAACTAAATTAATTAATTATGAAACTAAATTAAATATTTTAAAAACCAAACAAACATTAACTAATTTACTAAATGAAAATGATATTATTAAATTAAAAGAAAAAATAACTAAAATAATTGAAGCTTAAAATAGTGAGGTTAATATGGATATAAGTTTTAAATTTCCCAATATAAGTTTTAATTACCGGGTTGGCTGTCTAATTAAAAAAGATAATTATGTTTTACTAGAAGAAAATACGGATAATAATTATTATTCTTTTATTGGTGGTCGAGTAAAACTAGGTGAAACTTCTAGTGAAGCTATAAAAAGAGAATTTTTTGAAGAAACTGGTTTAAATGTTGAAGTTGTAAGATGCATGGGTATAGTGGAAAATTTCTTTACTTCTAAATATACTAAAGGAGCCTGTCATGAAATATTAATCATCTATGAACTTAAATTTACTGATAAAGAAGCCTATAAACAAGATAATATTATTAATAAAGAAGAAGCTAAAACTTCTAAATTTAAATGGATTGCCAAAGATAAAATTACTAAAGATAATTTTAAACCAGAAATTCTTTATAATTATTTAAATCAAGAAGAATTATTTCATATAATAAATAAAGATGAAGTAGTAAATGAATAAACTACTTCTTTTTTTCTCATAATTTACATAGACTTATAAAGGAGGAAAAAATGTTTAATAACTTTGGATTTATGGGAAGTACTATTTTAAAAGAAGCTGAATTAGAAAGATATAACTTGCATCATCCCTATGTAGGAAGTGAACATTTATTATTAAGTATCTTAAAAAGTAATGATCCTCTAAAGGATAAATTACAAGAATATAATTTAGATTATAACATATTTAAAAAAGAATTAATTAATATAGTCGGAGTACCTAAAAAAAATATCGAAGTAAATTTATATACTCCTCTATTAAAAAGAATACTTAGTAATGCCCTCGAGGATGCTACAGAAAATAATAAAGGTTTAGTAACGCCAACCCATCTTTTTCTAGCTTTATTAGATGAAGGCGAGGGAATAGCTATTAGAATAATGCTCAGTCTAGGTATTAATTTAGAAGAATTATATGAAGATTTAAAAATAAAACCTAGTAATCTTCCTCAAGAAAAATTAGAATTATTTACCGTAGGCACTATCTTAAATAATAAAGTTGATACTTTTGATAAATGTATAGGTCGTGAAAAAGAAGTTAATAATTTAATTGAAGTTTTACTTCGTAAGAAAAAAAGTAACCCCCTTTTAATTGGCGATGCTGGGGTAGGGAAAACCGCTATAGTTGAAGAATTAGCTCGTAAAATAGTAGCTAAAGAAGTACCCGCTGCTTTAGAAAATACTCTTATAGTGGAACTTCCCATGGGAGATTTAGTAAGTGGAACCAAATATCGTGGAGAATTTGAAGAAAGATTAACTAAAATAATAAAAGAAGTCTTAAAAAATAAAAATATTATTTTATTTATAGATGAAGTTCATTCTATGGTTAATGCTGGTGGTGCCGAAGGAGCTATAAATGCTAGTGATATTTTAAAACCTTATTTAGCCAGGGGAGATATTCGCTTAATCGGAGCCACTACTACTATAGAATATGAAAGATATATAGCTAAAGATAAAGCTTTAGAAAGACGTTTTGAAACAATATATATAAAAGAACCATCTAAAGAAGAAACGAAAACTATTTTATTAGGTCTTAAAAAGACTTATGAAGATCACCATCACTTAAAAATAACTGAAGAAAATATTGAAGATATTGTAAGTTTAGGTAATAAATATATATTCTCTAAAAAAAATCCTGATAAAACTATAGATTTATTAGATAGTATATGTGCTCATGTTAAAAGAAAGAGTATAACTTTAAATAACATAAAACCTCAAGAACAAGCTAAAAAAGATCTTATTTTAAAAAAAGAACAATATGTTAAAGAAGGTAAGTATGAACAAGCCCTAGAAACATGTATAAATATAAATAAATTAGAAAATAATATAGAGAACTTAAAAGATAATAACAATATTTCTATTACTAAAGAAGATATCTTAAAAGTAATTGAAACTAAAAGTCATATCCCAATGTTTTTAAATCATGAAGAAGAACTAGAAAAAATAAAAAGGGCACTTATCTCTAAAATTTCTTATGAAAATAATGCTATTTATAAATTATTAGATAATTTAAATATTTATTTAAAAAAAGATACCAACTTAAAACTTTTATTAGTTGGCCCTAGTGGAGTAGGTAAAACATCTTCTGTTAAAATAATTAGTGATACTATGAAAAATAATTTAATTAGACTTGATATGTCTGAATATAATTTAGAAACTTCAGTTAATAAACTTATTGGTGTATCGCATGGTTATATTGGCTATGAGGATGATTATATTTTTAATAAAGTTAAATATAATCCATATTCCGTAATATTAGTTGATGAAATAGAAAAAGCCCACCCTAGTGTTTTAAATTTATTTTTGCAAATTATGGATGAAGGTGTGATTCATGACTCTCATGGTGAAGCAATAGATTTTTCTCATACTCTAATCTTTATGACTTCTAATGCCTATAAAAATATCAGTATTGGCTTTGGTGATAAAAAGAATAATTTAACCGAAACTTTTACTGAAGAATTTCTAGGTCGTTTTGATGATATAATTAATTTTAATGCCCCAACTAAAGAAGAAACTCTAAATTATTTAAAAGAACACTTAAAAAATCAAGATCTTGATTATAATGAATTATTAAAAGAAACCAATTATGAAAAATATGGATTTAGATATATAAATAGAGTTATAAATAAATATAATTTAAAAGTAAATACTTAAAAACTGATTATTAAATCAGTTTTTATATACCTAAATCAAAATTCATTTGAGGATTTTTCTTTCTAATTAAAGCTCTAGGATAACCCTCAATTTTAATATCATCTTGTGTAAATTGATAAAAATCTTTCTTTTCCGGATTAAGCCATATTTTTGGCTGACATTCAATAGGTTCTCTTGCTAATAATTCATGGGCTTGTTCAATATGTCTATCATAAATCTGAACATTATCAACAAACCAACTAAATTTTCCTGGTGTATATCCTGTATGTCTTGCAACTAAATATTGAAATACTAAATATTGTACTTGATTAATACAACCAGCCGTTAGAAAATCACTAGATCTTTGTAACATAACCATATCTAAATAATCTATGCCATCCTTACCATGACGAACGTTAAATATTGTTTGATAGCAGCAGGGCTTTAAACCATGCGGATCTTTAAAATCTTCTTCTTGCCATAAACTAATTGTATGTCTTCTACCATCAGGATCATTTTTAATACCCTCGAGTAAATTACGCATTAAATCATGTCTTCTTACTGTTTCACCATAACAAGCCCCAATAGTGCGATTACCAATATCCCATTCATCCCACCAATCAACGCCATATTTTTCTTTTAATAAATCTAAATTATTTGATGCATCTTGATATATCCATAATAATTCTCCAATCGCACTTTTAACAGCAATCGGTCTAAGTGTAATAAGGGGATTTTCATCTTTAGTTAAATCATAAGAATAAAGTAAATGATTGACACTCAAAGTATGTGCAGGTGTTCCATCACTATATTTAGGTCTTGGATTTTTATCTAAACAACCTTCATCTAATATCTTTTTAATAATTTCTTTAGTATAAATATCCCCCTTTGTTCCTCTTACCTCTTCCATAATAACCTCCATATTATTAGTATAAATGAGTGCTATAAATAAAACAAGCCTTCTTGACAAAATTAGACTTTTTTTGTAGAGTTAATAAGGAGGGTATGATATGGCCAAATTAATAATTATTGCCGCGATTGGTAAAAATAATGAATTAGGTAAAAATAATAAGCTTATCTGGCATTTAAAAGAAGATTTAACTTTCTTTAAAAATACTACTTTAAATCATAAAATAGTCATGGGTTATAATACTTTTGCATCTTTACCTAAACTTTTACCCCATCGTGAACATATTGTTTTAACGCATCAAAATCTTAATATTGAAGGCATAAAAGTATTTAATGATTTTGATACTTTAGTAAAATATTTACAAAATCTTGACGAAGATATTTACATTATAGGTGGTTCATCTATTTACAGATTATTTTTGCCTTTATGTGATGAATTATTATTAACTCAAATAGATGCCGAATGTCCTAGTGCTGATGTATATTTTCCAAATTTTAATCCCCAAGATTATGAAAAAACTAATTTAAAAGATGTCGAAGAAGAAGTGTCATATCATCATGTTTTATTAAGGAGAAAGAAATGAAATCAAAATGTATTATTGTTGAGGGTCCTCAAGGTTGTGGCAAAACTACTTTAACCAATTATTTAAGAGAAAATATTCCCGCGTCCAATCTTTATCGCCTAACTGGTAGTAAAGATAAAACTTTAACGGGTAAAGAAAAAAGTAAAACTATGTATTATGCTTTATTAAATTATATGCAAGAAATAGAAAATAGTGGAGTAAATTTAATCTTTGATCGTACATTCTTTACGGACTATGTATATTCTCTTTTAGGTTATAAAGAATATGATTATACTGATGTATATCATGAACTTCTAGCCAAATTAAGTAATTTAAATTATGATATTTATTATATTTCATTATATTTAGAAGATCCGAGTATTTTTACTGAAAGATTAAAAAGGGAACATCATAACTATCAAGCTTTTAGCCTAGAAAATAGTCTTAATCAACAAAATACTTATAAATCAATTATTCCCGAAATAAAAGAATTGCCAAATATTAAAGTAATAGAATTAGCCATGGATGACTTTTCTAAATCTTATGAAAAAATAAATAAACTTTTTGAAATTAATAATTAAGAAGAAAGCAAAAAAACTTTCTTTTTTCATATATTTTATTGTAAAGGCTAATAGGCATTTACTTGACAATCCAAGAAGTAATAGATTATACTTAACTTAAAGGAAATATCCTTAAATATGGAGGTTATTATGAAAAATTTTAACAATTACGTTGAAAAAAATCGCAAAGAAAATTTAAAATTTGAATCTATAGTAGTGCATGGAGCAAATGGAGTTGATCCTACAACAGGTTCTATAAGTTATCCCATTTATCAAACCGCTACTTTTAAACATCATGGACTTGAAAAAACAGATCCTTATAACTATTCTCGATGTATAAACCCAACTAGAGAAGAATTAGAACGTACAATGTGTATTTTAGAAGAAGGAAATAGAGCTTTTGCTGTTACTTCTGGTATGGCTGCCGTTTCTTTAGTTACATCTCTTTTAAATCCTCATGATCATATCATTTATTCTGATGATGTATATGGTGGTACCTATAGATGTGTTAATGAAGTATTAGAGCCTTATGGTATAGAAAGTGATAGTATTGATTTAACTGATTTAGATTTATTAAAGAAAACTATTAAACCTAATACTAAAATGATTTTTATTGAAACTCCAACTAATCCTATGATGAAAGTCGCTGATATTGCCGCTATAGCTAAAATCGGTCATGAAATAGGGGCATTAGTTGTTGTTGATAATACTTTTTTAACACCTTCTTATCAAAAACCATTAACTTTAGGTGCCGATATTGTTGTTCATAGTGGTACAAAATATTTAGGTGGTCATAACGATGTTGTCGCAGGTATAGTAGTTGTTAAAGATGAACAAATCGGAGAAAAATTAGAAATTCAAATGTATATAAATGGTGCTGGTTTAGGTCCAATGGATTCTTGGCTTCTTTTAAGAGGTATCAAAACTTTAGCTCTTCGTATGACTAAACATAGTGAAAATGCTATGAAAGTTGCCAACTTCTTAAGAAATCATCCTAAAGTTGAAAAAGTATATTATGTTGGTTTTGAAGATCATCCTAATTATGCCACAACAATTAAACAAACTACAGGTTTTGGTGGTATGATTTCCTTTAGAGTTGATAATCTAGAAACTGTTAATAAATTATTAACTAAAGTAAAACTTGTAACTTTTGCTGAAAGCCTAGGAGGAGTAGAATCTTTAGTTACTCATCCTGTTAGTCGAACTCATACTGAAATCAAAGAAGAAATAAGACAAGCTTTAGGAATTACCGATACTTTACTTCGTTTATCAGTAGGTATTGAAGATGCCGATGATATTATTGCCGATTTAACTCAAGCTTTAGAATAGAGGTAAATATGAAGTTTACGAAAATGCAAGCTTATGGCAATGATTATGTTTATATTGATGCCATTAATCAAAAACTATCTAATCTTAATGAATTAGCCAAATTTGTATCTGATCATCATTATGGAATAGGTAGTGATGGCATGATACTTATTTGTCCTAGCGCTGTTGCCGATTTTAGAATGCGCATTTTTAATCCTGATGGAACTGAAGCCGAAATGTGTGGTAATGGTCTTCGAAGTGTTGGCAAATATGTTTATGATCATAAGTTAACTAATAAAACTAATTTTACTGTTGAAACTTTAGGTGGTATTAAAAATATTGAATTAACTATCACAGATAATAAAGCTACAAATATTAAAGCTAATATTGGTTCTCCCATCTTTGAACCTAATTTAATCCCAGTAAATACTTCAAAAGATAAATTTATTATGGAAGAAGTAAAGATATTAGATCAAACTTTTAAAATGAGTTCATTATCTTGGGGAAATCCCCATACTGTAATTTTTGTCGATGATGTTAAAAATTTTGATGTTGCTAAATTTGGTCCTGCTATTGAAAATCATTTAGAGCTTTTTCCTAAAAGAACTAATGTAACATTTGCCGAAATTGTAAATGATCATTATATTAAAATTAGAGAATGGGAAAGAGGAACTGGTGAAACTATTGGCTGTGGAACTGGTTGTGCTACCGCGACAGTTATAGCATCTATGCTTGGTAAAACCACTAATAAATGTACAGTCGAACAAATAGGGGGACCACTTGAAATTGAATATGATCTAAATACTCATGAATTATATATGAAAGGTCCATCTAATTTTGTTTTTGAAAGCGAAATAGATGTATCTCATATTATAGGAGACTAAAATGAATTTAGAACAATTATTAAAAAATATTGATTATCAACTAGTAAAAGGTTCTCTTAATTTAAAAATTAATGATTTAAAATATGATAGTCGTAAAGTTACTAAAAATGATTTATATATAGCTTTAACAGGTTTTAATAATGATGGTCATGATTATCTAAAAAATGCTCTTGAAAATGGTGCTATAGCTTTAGTAGTATCTAAAGATATTGATTTACCTGATGATATAACTATTATTAAAGTACCAGATACACGCCTAGCTTTAGCATATTTATCCGCGGCTTATTTTAATTATCCAAATAAAGATTTAACTGTTATTGGCGTTACAGGAACTACAGGAAAAACCACGACTACCCATATGATTAGAGATATATTACAATCAAGTAATATTAAATGTGGTTTAATTGGCAGTATTGGTATTAAATATAATGATCAAGTTATTCATACCAATAATACCACTCCAGAATCTTATGAAGTTCATAAAGCTTTTAGACAAATGTTAGACGCCGGCATTACTCATGTTGTGATGGAAGCATCATCTCAAGCTTTTAAACTAAATCGCTTGGCGGGTATCACTTTTGATTTAGGAGTTTTAACTAATTTAACTTCCGATCATATAGGCCCCGGCGAACATGCTAGTCAAGAAGAATATCTCAGTTGTAAAAATAAATTGTTTTTAAATAGTAAAGAAATAATTATCAATAATGATTCTCTATATTTAGAAGAAGTATTAAAAAATGTTCATGCTAAAAAAAGTACTTATGCTTTAAATAATCCTGCTGACTTACAAGTAAGTAATATAAAACTTCTTAATGAAGAAAACTTTTTAGGAACCGAATTTACTACCAAAGGACTTATTAATGATACTTTTAAAATTAGTATGCCTGGTAAATTTAATGTTTACAATGCTCTATGTGCCATCATGGTATGTGAAAAATTAAAAGTTGACCGCCAAAAAGAAAAAGAAGCCTTATTAACTACTAAAGTTCGTGGTCGCATGGAAATAGCGCTTATAACTCCTAAATTTAAAGTATTAATTGATTATGCTCATACAGAAGATGGTATGAAAGAATTAGTTCAAACCCTAAGAGAATATAAACCTAAACGCTTAGTTAGTATTTTTGGTGGGGGAGGTAATCGCCCTAAAGAACGAAGATATAATTTAGGAGAAATAATTGGCGGAGCCAGTGATTTATGTATTATAACTATGGATAATCCTCGCTTTGAACAAATAAGTGCAATTAATAAAGATATTCAAGTTGGTTTAAATAAAGTAAATGCTAAATTTATTGAAATTGAAGATCGTGCCGAGGCTATTAAATATGCCTGTTATAATGCTAAAGAAGGCGATTTAATTCTTTTAGTCGGTAAAGGCCATGAAGAGTATCAAGAAATAAAAGGTACAAAATATTATTTTAATGAATTAGACATAATTAATGAAATAAAGAAGAATTTGTAAAATAAAACTTCTTTTTTTATTAATTTTTTGTTAAAATAAAAATAGAAAAGAGTGAAGATATATGAATAAAAATCCTGAAAAAATATATGGTACAATCGCCATTAGTAATCATCATGTTCATTTAACTAAAGAAGTATATGCTAAGTTATTTGATGAACCATTATCTATTAAAAGACCATTAAATCAAATTGGTGAGTTTGCTTCATTTCAAACAGTAACGATTAAAAGTCCTACTGCTAGTATTGAGCATGTAAGAGTAATTGGTCCTCTTCGTAAATATAACCAAGTAGAAATATCTAGAACTGATGCTATATTATTAGGTTTAAATCCTCCAGTTCGCCAAAGTGGTGATTTAGAAGATAGTGAAACTATTACTTTAGTTGGTCCAAAAGGTGAAGTAACTTTAGAAAATGCTTGTATTCAAGCTGAAAGACATGTTCATATGAACCCAGCTAAAGCTGCCGAATTAGGATTAAAACATGAAGATTTAGTTAAATTAAAAGTTGAAAATGATAAAGGTGGCATTATGGAAGCTTTTGTAAAAGTTTCAGATAATGGTTTTTATGAAATACATATTGATAAAGATGATGCTAATTGCTTTATGTTAAATACAGGCGATGAAGTAGAAATAGAAAAATAATTTACTTAAAAAATATTTTATAGTATAATGAAGGGAATTCTTAAAGAATTTTCTTATTTTTTAGAAGGAGGATAAAAATGACTTGGAATATCGGTAATGTAAAAATAACTAATCAATTAGTTTTAGCTCCTATGGCCGGCATATCTAATACTTCATTTCGTAAAATAGTAAAAGAGATGGGCGCTGGCTTAATTTATGCTGAAATGGTTAGTTCTAATGCTTTAACTTTTGGCAATCCTAAAACTTTAAACCTCTTAAAAATGAGTTCTGAAGAAAGACCTATAGCCCAACAAATATTTGGTAGTGATGAAAAAACTTTTGTTGAAGCAGCTAAAATAGTGGCATCTACTATGCATCCTGATATTATTGATATAAATATGGGTTGTCCTGTTCCTAAAGTCGCAATTAAAGCTCAAGCCGGAAGTGCTCTTTTAAAAGATCCTTCTAAAATTGGTAAAATCATCTCTGCTGTTGTAAAAGCCGTAAATGTTCCTGTAACTGTAAAAATTAGAAGTGGTTGGGATGAAAATAGTATCAATGCCGTGGAAGTAGCGAAGATTTGTGAACAAAATGGCGCTAGTGCTATTACTATTCATGCTAGAACACGTCATCAAGGTTATAGTGGTAAAGCTAATTGGGATATCATTAAAAAAGTTAAAGAAAATGTAAATATTCCTGTCATAGGAAATGGCGATGTTACTACTCCTGAATTAGCTAAAAAAATGTTAGACTACACTAAATGTGATGCTGTAATGATTGGTCGAGGAGCCCTAGGTAATCCTTGGATTTTTAAAAGATGTAATGAATATTTAAATAATCATATTCTCATACCCGAACCAACACCTATTGAAAAAATAGATATGATAATAACCCATTATAATTTATTAAAAGAAGATAAAAATATCAAAGTAGCTTTATTAGAAATACGTACTCATGCTTTATACTATTTAAAAGGTATACCTGAATCTAAAATATATAAAGAAAAAATTTGCCAAGCTAAAACTGAAACTGAATTTTTAAATATTTTACAAGAATACAAAACCAAATTAGAATGTAAAAATGAAGTATAAAAAAAGTTGTTTGGATACAACTTTTTCTTTTTAATATAATTTATTTTAATAAAATATCTGCTACTTTATTAATAGGTCCCGCTCCAATAGTTAGAATTAAATCATTTTCTTTAACATTATCTTCTAAGTATTTAGAAATTTCTTCATAAGTTGGAATATGAATAACATTTTTATTATCTTTTTTAATAAGTTCTACTAAATCATCTTCTTTAACATTCCAAATATTTTCTTCTCTAGCTGCATATATATCACAAATAATTACATGATCAAATTTAGCTAATACTTTAGCAAAATCTTCTAAATGTTCTACAGTTCTGCTATAAGTATGTGATTGAAAAACTGCCCAAGATTCATTATGTTTAACACTTTTGGCACTATTATAAGTAGATAATATTTCTGTAGGATGATGGGCAAAATCATCAAATATATGAGCTTTTTTATATTCTCCTAGATATTCAAATCTTCGACCAACTCCACCAAATTCTTTTAATGCCTTTTTTATATCTTTTTTATCTATATTATAATTTCTAGCCATACTTATAGTAGCTAAAGCATTTAAAACATTATGTTCACCTCTAACACTTAAACTAAAAGTATCCCATAGCTCATCATTTATATAAACTTGAAAAGTGGGAAATCCCATTTCATCATAACTAATATTTTTAGCTCTAACCATCGCTTTTTCATTATAAATTCCATAAGTAGTAACATTTTTAACGCCTTTATCTAAATCTAAAGTATTCTTATCATCAATATTTATAACTAGATATCCATCTTGAGGTAATAATTCTACATATTTTCTAAAAGACTTTTTAGTATTTTCAATATTTTTAAAATAATCTAAATGATCATCATCAATATTTAAAATAACTTCCGCGGTTGGATGAAAATGTAAAAAGGAATCTACATATTCACAAGCTTCTAAAATAAAATATTTTTTTCCACCTACATAATAATTACCATTAATTTTTTTTAAAGAAGCCCCAATTTGAATAGTTGGATTAAGCTTTGCTTCTAAAAATACGCTTGCAATCATACTAGTTGTCGTACTTTTTCCATGGGTACCACTTATACAAATTAAATTTTCATAATCTTTAGTATACTCTCCAATAAAGGCCGCTCTTTCTACTGTCTCTATTCCTAAACTTCTAGCTAAAGAAAGTTCTGGATCACTATCATGAATAGCCGCGGTATAAATAACTAAATCTGCATCTTTAACTAAACTTGTATCATGCCCAATTATAATCTTAATTCCTAAACCTTTTAAATACTCTGTATTATGGGAATCTTGCATATCACTTCCTGTAATATTTAATCCATCACTTTTAAGTTGAGCTGCCATCGCATACATGCTAGCTCCACCAATTCCAATAAAATGAATATTTTTATAATCTTTAATATTTTTTTTCATGAGTTTCCTCCTAACTTTATTATATTATATACTTAAGAATTACTAATAATCAATAATAAAACCAAATTTTTAGTTTACTATTAAGTTGTTATTGTGTTAGAATTATAAAACAGAAAGAAGAGTATTCATGAAAAAAACAATTTACTTATTATTTATAACGTTAACTTTTTTTCTTTGGCCTAATCAATCTTTAGCAAAAAGTGTTTATTGTACATATGGAACCAGTGTTTCTGTTATAGTTGGAATTGATGAAGAAGGGGCTTTAGTTAAACAAAAAAATGATCAAAATCCAGTCATCTATGATTTTGGACCAGTATCTTCCAGCTTTTTTATAACTGATAATGCTAATTATTATTGTCCTGAACAAATATATTATACTCTAGAGCCAAATGCTGAAAGTAGAAGAAATGACTATCGCTTTTCTTTTGAAGAGAATACTTCTTCTATAACCTTAGAGTTAGTTGATCAAGAAATAGATAATAACGTTAGTGAAGAAGACCACCAAAAAATTATCGATCATGCTTGTACTTATGGTCAAACAAGTAAATATATTATTAATTATTATACTGATGGAACTATAGGTCCTAATGATACAAGTTATTCTATAAGTAATGATTTTCCTACAACTGGTACTTGTTTAGAAGAAGTTTATATTTGTCAAGGTTCTATAATTTATAAAACTCCTAGTTGGGATAATAATAATTGTACCAAAATAAGTCGTTCTGATATTTCCAGTAATCCATATGATGATATTGATGATCCTTTAGATGATAATACAGGGGGTTATGAAGATGATAAAGATTATACTGCCAATGATTGCGATAGTATCCTAGGTAATCCTAAAACAAGTGGTACTCCAGCATATTATTTACAATTTGCCTTTAATGTTATGAAATATATTGCTATTGTCCTACTTTTTGTTTTAACAATAGTTGATTTTACTAAAGCTATAGCCTCAAATAATCAAGATGAAATAAAAAAATGTACCCAAAAAGCTCTAAAAAGACTTATAATCGCGGTTATTATCTTCTTATTACCAATAATAATTAGATTTATTCTAACTATATTAGGTGTATATAGTCCTGGAACTTGTGGTATTAAATAACTAGTCATATTAGACTAGTTTTTTTGTCGATATATTGTTATAATAAAATATAATAGGAGAGTAAAATAAAATGAAAAGGATATTATCTTTAACATTAGTGTTATTAACTATGATTATTAATTTAAATATTGTGCAGGCAGCCGAATTAATATGTACTTACTGGATACCAACAGGAACTCAATTAACTGCTGAGGGAGAAGATCATATATATTATAAATTTTCTTTTACATATGATGAACAATTTGATACAACCACTTATAAAAGATATTCCGTAAATAGAGCACCTTTTGGTGCATTTAGTGATAATAATTCAATGGATTTATTTCGTGATGGAACTGGAAATAATGGCAATATAGTTACAGAAATTCCCCTTAATGAAGGCTACAATAAACCAAATTATATGCGTAATTTATCTTTATTTGTTTATCGCTCAGATTTAAAAGAATATAAAATAAGAGCCTCTGATTCTACAATAATTGAAGATAGAGCTTATGATGATGACCAAATTGAAATATTAAAATATCAAGCTACAGTCCAAACCTGTCCAAGTATCGAATATAAGGATATTCCAAATACTACTTATGATAATGTTCATGCTACTAAATCTATTTCATTTGTAAAAAAAGTGCCTCCAACAACACCATCAACTCCATCGACGTCAACAACCCCTGAAACACCAGAAACTCCATCAACTCCCGGCGTAACTGAAGGAAATAATGAAAGCAAGGTAGCTAGTAGTTGTACTTACGAAAATATTGCTTTTGACAATAACCGCCAGCTAAGTTTTGAATTTAAAAAAATGGCAAGTGGAGAGAAAAAACTTTATATAAAATATATTCATGGAGATCATTCTCATAGTACTGATGGTACCATTTCGAGTTTAAAAGATAATATTTTAGAAATAGCTGAAGGTGCAGCCAATTCTGAAGTAAATGAACAATATAATAAATTTAGTTTTATGCTAACACCAGAAGAAGTTGCAAATTATTTTCCTGAAGATGGAAACTGTCCAGCTACAGTTAATTTAAATAATGGCTGTGCTGCCGGCGCTTCATATTATAATATATCTACTTCAGCAACTGCTTGTCCTGAAGATATACCTAAAGATCCTCTTAAAGATAATGTTGGAGGATATAAAGATGATAAAGATTATAAAGCTGATAGTTGTGATGGTATTTTAGGTAATCCTGAAACAAATGGTACTCCAGCTCACTATTTACAATTTGCTTTTAACGCCATAAAATATATTGCTATAATTTTACTTTTTGTTTTAACCATAGTTGATTTTACTAAAGCTGTATCTAGCAATAAAGATGATTTTAAGAAAGCTACTCAAAAAGCCATTAAAAGATTTATAATTGCAGCTATTATATTTTTATTACCAATAATAATTAAATTCATACTAACCATATTAGGTGTATATAGTGCTGGAACATGTGGAATTAAATAAATAATTAGTTTTTAGTAATAAAAACTAGTTTTTTTATGTAAAGTATGTTATATTTATTATGGTAAATTTTAAAAATATTTTTATATGGAGGAGTTTATGAGAAGTACAAAATATGTTATATTCCTAATTATATTATATATCCTAAAAATCAATATAGTGTACGCAGAACCTCAAATAACTTGTGTATACGAAAACGGGACATTTTTAAGCAAAAATTCCATTGAATGTACAGTAACTAGTTCTAAAGTAACATGTACTTTTAATAATTCCAGTATAGTTAATAATAAATTGCAACCAAATAATTATATAAATGGCTCAGTATATGATTGTACTAGAACTAAAAAAATTTATGTTTTTGGTCACTTTGATGCAGCAAGTAATCCATATATTAAGGAAATATCCCCAACTAATAATGGCAGTTACGCTAATACAGAAGAGGGAACATATACTTTTAATTTAAATGTTTCCAAATCTGATAATGAATATTTAGATGATCCTACTACCCCAGGTGGAACTAATCCCACAACACCGAATAATCCAAGCGATCCAAGTACTCCAAATCTACCTCAAACTCAAAATCCTGATACTGAAGCTTCAAATTTATGCAATCGTAATTCAGTAAAAGGCACTTTCCGTAGCATTGGGTGGGCCATATTTGTAGCAAAGATAGCAGTTCCAATAATAATTATAGTTTTAGGTAGTATTGATTTTGGCAAGGCAGTCATTGCTAATAAAGATGATGAAATAAAAAAATCAGCCAAATCTTTGATTATTCGTGTAATCGCTGGCTTTGTTATCTTTTTATTACCAACCATCTTAAACTTTGCTATAAAATTTATTGGTGGTGAAAAAGTATATGATGAACAAAATGGTTCATTTGGGTATTGTACTTACTGTATGTTAAATCCAACCAAATGTAGTGGTACCATCTTAGACGATTAATAATTAAATAAAAAGAAAGGAATGGTAGTTAATGCTAATAGGATTAGTTCAAGAAATACTTGAAACAATAGCAACCTTTTTCGTAGGGATATTGTTATTTATAGATGCTTTAGTATATTCATTAATAAATTGGGTATATCAAATAATCATGACATTATGTAATGTTGATATTTTAAATAATAGCGATGAAGTTACAGCTTTTGTTGGACGTGTATATATAATTATTGGTGTTGTAGTCTTGTTTTTAGTCGCTTATTCTTTATTAAAATCTATGATAAATCCCGATGAAGCTTTTAAAGGTAAAAAATCCCCAATTAAGATTATTGGCGATGTTGTAATATCCGTTGTATTAATTGCCTTAATACCTATGATATTTAGTTATGCTAGAGCTTTTCAAACTTCTTTATTAGAAGCAAATACTTTAGGCAAAATAATTTTAGGAGATACCAGTTCTACAGGTGATTCTTCAAAAGATACAATTTCTCAAGGTGGAATGACCATGGCAACAGGGGTCTTAGAAGCATTTTTACATGAAAATTATGATGATTGTGAATATAAGGGTGCTATTACTGAGGAATATCCTCGTGGGTATGATTGTTCAAGTGTAACTATTGACTCTGCCGCTTTAGATGGCCAAACAGATAAATCATTTCGGAATTTTTGGGAAATAATAAAAAATCGAAATCTCTTTTATATAACTGATTTAGCATCTAATGTAGTAAATAAAGATTTAACTTATTATTTTATAATTTCCACAGTCGCTGGAGCTTTTACATTATTTGTTTTAATTTCTTATTGCTTTGATATAGCTATTAGAACCATTAAATTAGCTGTTTATGAATTAATGGCTCCTTTACCAATATTAAGTAGAATATTACCAAATGAACAGGGTAATAAAATTTTTAGTAATTGGATAAAAGCTACATTGTCTACTTTTGCTGAAGTATTTATAAGGTTAGCTATATTATATTTTTCCGTTTTATTAATAAAGATAGTTCTTAATAATGTAAACGTCCTTGGAGCCTTTATATCATCAAGTGGAGAAAATGGTGGTATTGTTATTGGATTATTTGCTCAGATGTTTATTATAGTCGGAATAATTATGTTTATTAAACAAGCCCCCGCTTTACTTAAAGAAATAACTGGCCTAGATGGTGGTAAATATAATGTTCTAGGAAGTGCAATGCTTAGTTTAGGAGCTATGGGAGCTCTTACAACTGGAGCAGTTAGAGCCTTTAATCAAACTCCGGAATCTGATAAAAACTATAAGACAGGATTTAATCGTGTTAAAAATGCTATCTTAGGTGGAGGGAAAAGTGCGTACAATGCTGCTAATAAAGAATATAAAGGCGTTAAAGATATAAAATCAAATACAAGGTCATCTGTTGAAGATGTAATTAATAGACAAAGACAACGTCAGGCTGATAAAGAAACTCGAAAAAGAGAAAAAGCCGCATATAATGAGCAAACTTTTGAAAGACAAGAAGGTGAAAGCGAACTACATTACAGAGCTAGAAGTAATAAACTTGCCGGATACAGATTTAATAAAATGGAACAAGGAGTTCGTGAATGGGCTGGAGCATCCGGTTCAGATCCAACGGCCGATGCAAGAACAAAAGAAGCTATCAATGCTATTGGCTCATTAGTTGGCACAATGCAAGATTTGTGGAAGAAAGATCCTGGATATATTAAAGCTAAAGAAGAGGCTAGTAATGCTTCTGCGGCTAGACAAGCTATGGAAGATTTCTATGCTAAAACTAAAATGGCAGCTATTGCAGCCGGAGCTAATGAAACAGCCGCTACTAAACAAGCCGAAGACGCTTTTAGAAACAGATATAATACAGATTATGCGACTGGCTTAGCACAAGCTCAAGAAAAAGAAGCTATAGCAAAAGATTTAGTAGATAGTCAAGCAAAAGCTATTCAAAGATCTGGCAAAGCCGCAGCTATTGCTGGTAAAGTTCTTGAATTACAACAAACTCAAGCTAAATTTGGTGAAATTGATTTCTTAAATATTGATAATTTAAAAGATATAAGTCCTGAAGTTAAAGCAAGCATTAAAAAATATCAAAATTTAGCAGATAGAAATGTTTATAATCAATTTGTAGCAGACCTAAAAAATGGTGAACAATCCGCATTAGATTACCTTGATGCTCTAGATAAGTTAGACTCTAATGCTAAAATTGAATTATCAGCTATTTCTGGTCGTGAAATTGAACGTAGTAGATATGCTAAGAAAGAGGATAAAAAATAATGTTTGATAAGATAAAAAGAGGTATACATGATTGGGCTTATGATGTTGATGGGTTAAATGCCCGTAAAAAAGAAGCCATGGAACAATTAACTCCCAGCTTAGATAAGATAGAACAAATATGGAATGATAGTCCTGAACAATCTAAATTTATATGCGATATGGTCCAAGAAGAATTTAAAGTCTATAATTTAGGTGGAAACGCTCAATTAGTTGATGCTTATAAATTTGGTCGAATTAATAAAATATTCTCCGAATATCAAAAAAAAGGAATAGATGCAAATAATTCATTTAGATTAGCCATCAAAAAAGAAATAACTGATTTAGATTTAAAAGTTACTCCTCAGAATTTAAATATTCTTATGGAATGCTTAAAAACCATAAATAATTTAAATATGTTAATTACTATTGCTAAAGAAAATGCTTATGTTGATAATGCTTTATTAGTGTATACTGAAGCAATGGTTATTAATTCATTGCAAAAAAAATATGCTGATTTAAAAGATTTAATTGGTGAACCCATAAACATTAATGAAGTTTTAGGAGAAAATGGTCAAAAATTACAAGCTCATGATCCTCAAGCTTTAGCATATGTTGAAAAATTACGTACACTCGCTATTAACATAAAAACTGAATTATCCTTTATAAAAGCGCGAGAAATATATCAAAGCAGAAAATGATGTTGAAAAGCAACATCATTTTACTATATTTAATAAAAAAATAATGTATGATATAATTTAAAGGGTTAATCTAAAACGAGTAGTTACATTTTTCGTATCACTATAATCCCGAAGGCTGGGCAGCCGTGTTCCGTGTGCGTGATGATGGCTACTTGGACGGTGCGAACGTGAGAGACACTATAGGTGTGCGTCCAATAACCATTTATAACTCAAGATATTTGGTTAAGACTAAATATAGTAGAATTGGTTACAAGATTAATCCTAAGTAAAAACTTAAATAAATGATGCTGATGTTTTAAAACAAGCTTTTAAGACTACTACAACATCTTTTTTTAAATAAATTCATTGAAGTAGGTGAATAATATGTATCAAAATATTTTAATTGAATCTTTAGATAGTTTTGGCCGTGGTATTGCTCATATAGATAATAAAGTTATTTTTATTAAAAACGCTTTACCTGAAGAAATAGTCGATATAAAAATAATCAAATCTAAAAAGAATTATAGTGAAGCTGAAGTATTAAATTATCAAAAAAGAAGCATTCATCGCCAAAATAGTCCATGTCCTTACTTTAATGAATGTGGAGGCTGTCAACTTTTATTTTATAATTATGAAGACACTTTAACTTTTAAGAAAAATAAAGTTCAATCATTATTTCAAAAAAATAAATTAGAAGTAAATAATATTTCTATCGTAGAAAATAAACAAAATTTTAATTATCGCAATAAAATAAGTTTAAAAATAGTTGATGGTAAAATAGGCTTTTATGAAGAAAAAACTCATAAATTAATTGCCATTAAAGAATGCATGATAGCTAATAAAACTATTAATGAAACCATAAAAAATTATAAGTATCTAAATCTTCAAGATGGCTTTTTAACTATTAGAACTAATAAAAATAATGAAGTATTACTAATTATAGAATCTTCTAATCCTAATTATGATATAGATATAATAGCGTTAAAATCTAAAATAAAATTAATTGGTATAGTATATAATAATAAAACAATATATGGCAATAATTTTTATTATGAACGTCTCTATAATTTTTTATTTAAAGTAAGTTATGATTCTTTTTTTCAAGTAAATAATTATATTACCGAAGAATTATTTAAACTAATTAAAGACAATATTACTCCCTCATCTAAAGTATTAGATTTATATAGTGGGGTAGGTACTTTAAGTCTTATTGCAAGTACTAAAGCATCATATGTCTATAGTATTGAAATAATCAAAAATGCTGTTTTAAATGGCATATTTAATGCTAAAATAAATAACCAAAATAACATTAAATTTTTCTTAGGTGATGCATCAAAATTAGTAAATAAAATTAATATTTCTTTTGATACATTAATTGTTGATCCCCCAAGAAAAGGCTTAGATAAAAATACTTTAAACTTTATAAAAAATAAATTACCAAATAAAATAATTTATATATCATGTGATATAAATACATTAATAAGAGATTTAAAATTATTAGAAGATAATTATACCATAACAGAATATAAGATTTTAGATATGTTTAGTTATACATACCATTTAGAAAGTTTTTGCGTATTACTAAAAAAATAGATAGAAGAGTAGAATAATATTTTATAATACCTTGACATTAATTTTAAAAAAAGGTATTCTTTTTATAAGAAGGTAGGTATTTTAATGAAGAAATTATTTATAATACCCATAATATTATTGTTATGTACTGGTTTTACTAAAAATACAATGGATGAAAATATTTTTTCATTAGAAAAAAATACCTTAAATACAAAAGATTATGCAACTAGAACTGTAGGTAAATATACTAGTATTGCTTGCCCTAAATATTATATTGACGCCGATGATACAATTAAAGAAAAGACTGGTATAAATGAGTTAGATATTAGAATTTTAGACGGCTCAGATAATAGCTTTCTTTTACAATATAGCATTAATAATCGTGGCTACAATACATTTTATGATAAGAAATATACTTTAGGCGATGAAGAATTAAAACGTGATGCTCAAAAATTATATTTATATAGATTATCAAATTTCAATGGCGAAGATTTTTATAACTACTATAAAGAAAATGGCACATGTCCTACAGAGATACATGCCTATACTGAAGAATTTTATGATTATGATAGTAATCTTCCAGCTATAATAACTCGGTTTAGATATTTTAAAGGTATGCAACCAGAAGGAGGTATCATAAATTTTAGACCTACATCAACTTCAATTATAGGTGGTAATGACCAAAATACTTGTAAGAAACCTGATGCAAGTGAATGTTATCATTATTCTAAACAAAATGTTCCTTTACCTGATGGCAAACAAAATGTATATTTTGAAATAGGTAAAACGACAACCGGTAGTAATTATCTTGGAGTATCTCTTAATTCTGATCTATCTAATATTGTTTATCAAACTTCAACGGGTGGCGTAAATTTTACTAATTATGGTTTTAAAGTTCAAGATGAAACAATTTATAATAATTTATCCACTATTGATAATATTTATTTAGAATGTCGCAAAGTCGCACAAACAACTGCTTTTTATATATATAGTGCTTCACCAGATAATTATAGTGCTTGTACTGAAACTAGTTTATCCCCAAATACTGGTGGCTATCAAGATCCCAATGATTATAATGCTAATGATTGTGATAGTATTCTAGGTAATCCTAAAACAAATGGTACTCCAGCATATTATTTACAATTTGCCTTTAATATTATGAAATATATTGCTATTGTTTTATTACTTGTTTTAACCATAATTGATTTTACTAAAGCTATAGCATCTAATAATCAAGATGAAATAAAAAAATGCACCCAAAAAGCTATTAAAAGATTTATAATCGCGGTTATTATCTTCTTATTACCAATAATAATTAGATTTATTCTAACTATATTAGGTGTATATAGTCCTGGAACTTGTGGTATTAAATAAAAGATATTTAGGGAATCCCAAATATCTTTTTATTATAATCAAAAAATATTCCTGTTTTTAAAGGAAAGTAAGTTAAATTAATATTTAAAATAATAATCCAAACAAACATATATATTGCAAAATTATCTAAATTATTATTCAAAGACTTATTCATAATTTTATAACTAACAAACTGACTAATTAGAATAGCTAAGAAAAAAACTATAAAAGTAACTATCATATTATCTTTAGTTTTTAAAATTAGAAAAAATATTGGAGTAAAAACACTCATAACAATAAAAGCACATAAAACACTCCCAATAAATTCTGAAAATATAATATTATGTTGCTTTTTTAAAAATATTTTTTCTATAATTGCCCATATTAAAAAGGAACCAATAATAATTTTATTATGTTCCCAAATACTTTCATTAACGGGAAAAAATAGGGTAGTAAAATAACAAGGAAACCATACATAAATAAAATGTAATAAGGCACTAATTCCAAATATAGCAAAAATACTAAATATTTTCCACTTTTTTAAATCCATAAAAAATCACCTATATCAATATTATAGGTGAATAAAAATATTTTATTCTAAAAACTATTTTTCAATAGTTCTTGCTTCTCTAGCACTAATTCTAACTTTAGTTCCATCAATAGTTTTCTTTTGAATATTAGGTTTTTGTTTCATTTTTGTTGCGTTTAAAGCATGACTTCTTTTATTACCTGTTAAAGGTTTTTTTGTTGTAACTTTCTTTGCCATATTGCCACCTCCAAAATTTCTTTTACTT
>CANRPK010000009.1 GCA_947632455.1 uncultured Bacilli bacterium | reverse complement strand
TCGTGCTCTTTGGTTCGCACGTGCATAGCACGTGGTTTTATAAGTAGCTATCTTTCGATTGCTACATAATAAAAAAGACAATTATTTTGTCTTTTCAATTCTTTCTTTACCACCCATATAAGGTCTTAATACTTCTGGAATAATAATTGAACCATCTTCTTGGTAATTATTCTCAATTAAAGCAATTAAACCTCTAGGAGACGCTACAACTGTATTATTTAATGTATGAACATAATATGTTCCATTTTCTCCTTTAGCTCTAATGCCTAAACGTCTTGCTTGAGCATCTCCTAAATTTGAACAACTACAAACTTCAAAATATTTTTGTTGTCTAGGGCTCCATGCTTCAATATCACATGATTTAACTTTTAAATCAGCTAAATCTCCACTACAACATTCAAGTTGGCGTACAGGAATATTAAAGTTTCTAAATATTTCTACACTATAATGCCACATTTTATCATAATAATCCATAGATTCTTTTGGATCACAAATAACAATCATTTCTTGTTTTTCAAATTGATGAACTCGGTATAAGCCTCTTTCTTCCAAACCATGACTTCCTCCTTCTTTTCTAAAGCATGGAGAATAAGAAGTCATTCTAACTGGTAATTCTTCTTCTTTTAAGATTTGATCTTTAAATCTACCAATCATTGAATGTTCACTTGTTCCAATCAAATATAAATCTTCATCTTCAATTTTATACATCATTGCTTGCATTTCTGGAAAAGACATAACTCCCTCAACAACACTTCCATGAATCATAAATGGCGGTATAGCATAAAGAAATCCTTTATCAATCATATAATCTCTAGCATAAGCAAGCATTGCTTCATGTAATCTAGCAATATCCCCAATTAAATAATAAAATCCTTCTCCACTTGTTCTTCCTGCAGCTTCTTTATCCATACCATTAAAATTGGCAATAATATCGGCATGATAAGGAATTTCATAATCCGGAACTATTGGTTCCCCAAATCTTTCTTTCTCAACATTTTCACTATCATCTTTGCCAACAGGTACACTTGCATCAATTATTTGAGGAATAACTAACATTCTCGTTCTAATTTCTTCATTTATTTTAGTTTCTTCTTCTTCAATAGATGTTAATTCCTTGTTAATCTCTCCGACTCTCTTTTTCTTTTCTTCAGCTTCCTCTCTTTTTTGTTCGCGCATTAAAGAACCAATTTCATTACTTACATTATTTCTTTCACTTCTAAGATTATCGCCTTTTTGTTTTAAATCTCTTACTTGTTTATCAAGTTCATATACTTCATCAACTAAAACAATTTTTTCATCTTGAAATTTCTTTTTAATATTTTCTTTAACTAAATCTTTATTTTCTCTAATTAATTTAATATCAATCATAACATACACCTTTCTTAAAATAAAAACCACAAAAACGCCAGGAGCAATTTTTGCGGTACCATCCTTATTTATAACTCAAATATCTATAACGCCGATTATGCGGGAATGATTAGTTCCACTAAAGAAGGAGATTTCTTATATTTTTTTAATTCATTTCCACCAACCATGAACTCTCTATTTAAAAATAATATAATACTTAGCTTCTTTTTCGCTTTACTCCATTAATATACCACAATATTTTTTTTAATACAAGAATTAATTTAGGGTTTCTTCTCTTTTCACAATATAAATTTTTTTATTTTTATAAAAAGCATAAAAAACATTTTTAACATCTAAATTCTTTTTTTTAAGTTCTAATTCTAACCAACCTTTAGTTTTATGAATATATTTTAAAGCTTTAGATTGAATATTCCCATCAACAATTAAAGGCATAGGATAAGCACTTTTTAACTTAAAGAAATTATATTTAAATATTGATAACTTTCCATTAGGTTCTAAAAATGCATATTCTACATCCTCTACATTTCTAATTTCTTTTTGCCTTAAACTAAGTAATAAATCATCTAAACTATATCTTTGTTTAACCATTTCCTTATAATTTATTTTACCATTAGCAATTATTAATGATGGTTTACCCCCAAATATAGTTCTAAAAGTTCGGGATTTAACGGAAATATAAGCTAAAATTAATTCTAATAACACTAAAACACCTATAGGTAATATTGTTAAAAATATTGAATCTTTTATATTTTCAATACTGATCGCTACTAACTCAGCAATTAATATAGATACAATTAAATCAATAATTCCTAATTGTCCTACTTCTCTTTTTCCCATAATTCGATAAGCTAAAGTAATAAAAAAGTAAAAAAATAAAGTTCTAAATACCGTTGTAAATAATTCCATTATATCACCACTATTATTATGTAACTAATCATATTTTTTTAAACATTTAATATATATTATTAAGGTGATTATCATGTATAAATTATTAGAATATCTAAAATATTTAGGACTATTTATTATCTTTACTATTATTATTGCCCTAATTACATCTCTTATCAATTTAACCGGTATTAATAGTAATATTATAAATAAATTATCTATTATCTTAACAGCTATATCTTTCTTTATTATAAGTGCCAAAGCTAGTCATAATATTAATGAAGTTGGTTATTTATTAGGAATTAAATTAAGTTTAATATTCATAATTACTCTTATATTAATAAACTTAATAATCTTTAAAAGCCCTTTTAATATTGATAGAATTATTTACTATTCCATTCTTATTATCTCTAGTATTTTAGGTGGTTCATTTGGTAAAAATATAAGTATTAAAAACTTAGCCCGTAAAAAAAGCTAAGTTTTTAATATTTTAATATAACTTCTTTAGTTTCTAAATTAATATAACTATCTTCCGCATAATATTTTTTATTTATAGGATCACTTACTTGATCTTTTATATAGCTATTATCATATAAATCTTTTAATAACACTTTTTTTTCTTTGCAATCTCCATTATTAAAGCAATTATTTGCTTGATAAAGTAATTCCTTTTTTACAACTTTAATTTTATTATCATTATTATCTTTATATATTTTATAAATTGTTGGAAATAAAATCATTCCTATAATAATAAAACCTGTTAGACATAATACTTTTTTATTACTCATATTTATCTCCATAATAACTTTTAATAAAATTATCTCTAAACTCTAAAATATTATCATTTTTAATTGCTTCTCTTATATCTTCCATTAATTTAATTAAAAAGCGAATATTATGAATTGATAAAAGTCTTTGCCCAAATGTTTCATCACTAGTAATTAAATGACGAATATAAGCTTTAGTATAATTTTTACAAGCATAACAATCACAAGTTGTACTTATAGGTGTAAAATCATTTTTATACTTAGCATTTTTTAAATTAATTTTGCCATTTAAAGTAAAAGCATGCCCATGCCTTGCCAATCTTGTTGGCAACACACAATCAAAGATATCTATTCCTCTTATTACTCCTTCAATTAAATCTATTGGTTCTCCAACTCCCATTAAATATCTTAATTTATCTTCTGGTAAATATGGTATAGAATAATCTATTGCTTTATACATATCTTCTTTAGATTCATTATCATTGGCAACTCCCCCAATACTATATCCATCAAAACCAATCTTAACTGTTTCTTCCGCGGAATATTTTCTTAAATCTTTAAAATAACCACCTTGCACAATTCCAAATAACATTTGATTAGGATTACTATGCACTTCTTTACCACGTTTTGCCCAACGAATAGTTCTTTTAATACTATTTTCCATATATTCATAAGATGCACTTGCTGGTGGACATTCATCAAAAGACATCGCAATATCACTATCTAGTTTATTTTGAATTTCTATTGATTTTTCTGGAGTTAAAAATAAGCTATCCCCATTTAAATGATTTTTAAATTTAACTCCTTCTTCAGATATATCTTTAGGATTAGC
The DNA here is from genome assembly GCA_947632455.1 of uncultured Bacilli bacterium. Lineage (GTDB taxonomy): Bacteria > Bacillota_I > Bacilli_A > RF39 > UBA660 > Caccenecus. Next base: position 37,332 of record CANRPK010000009.1, on the reverse strand, counting down.
TAAAGAAAACACTTGATAACCACCACTATCAGTTAAAATAGGTCCATCCCAATTCATAAATTTATGTAAACCCCCTGCTTGATTTACAATATCTTCCCCGGGACGTAACCATAAATGATAAGTATTAGCTAAAATGATTCCTGAGTTAACATCTTTTAGTTCTTCTGGAGCTAAAGTCTTAACTGTTGCTTGTGTTCCAACCGGCATAAACATTGGTGTTTCAATCTTTCTATTATTATACATAAAATAACCTAATCTTGCCTTAGTATTTTTTTCAACTTTTTCTAATTCATATTTAAATTTCATAAATTCCACCTCTTCAATTATATCTTTTTTCTACTAGCTATGCAAGAAAAGAATTATTTAGTTTTTTTAGCCCTAGGATGTGTTTGATCATAAACTTTTTTTAAATAATCCATTGTAACATGCGTATAAATTTGCGTAGTGCTTAAAGATTCATGTCCTAATAGCTCTCCAACTGCCCTAATATCCGCTCCATTATTTAATAAATCAGTCGCATAAGTATGTCTTAATGTATGTGGTGTAACTTTATTTTTGATATTATTTTTCAAAGCTAAATTCTTTATTATATTTTCTACGCTTCTAACCGATATTTTCTGTCCATTTTTATTAACAAATAAATATTCACTATTTCCATTTTTTAATAAAAGAGGTCTAATATTATTTATATACTCTTTAATAAGTGGTGCACATGCTTTATAAAATACAACTCGTTCCTTGCTTCCTTTTCCCATAACAATAAAAGTTTTAGTATCTTCACTTAAGTCATTTACTTTTACTGATACTAACTCACTAACTCTAAGTCCAGTCGCATATAAAAATTCTCCTATAACATAATTTCGAAAATCATATACACTTTCTAATTTTTCTGGATTCAAAATCATTTTAATCTCTTGATCTTTCAAAAAATTTGGTAACTTTTTTTCAATTTTAGGATTATGAATATTTAAAAAAGGATTATTATTAATTGTTTTTATTTCTCTTAAATAAGAATAAAAACTTCTAACTGCACTAAGCTTTAATGATGATGTTTTATTTTGATAATTACTTTCAATCAAAAAAGCTTTATACATATTTGCTTCTTTAGTAGTAATATTTAAAAAAGACAATTTATTTTTATCTAAAAATATTTTATAAACTCTTAAAGAATCCTTATAAGTAGCAATCGTCTTTTTAGAATAATTAAGCTCCGCGAATAAATACTCTAAAAATGTTGCAACATAACTATCATAATTATTTTTCATATAAATAAAAATACAACTTTCTTTTAATAATATAAGGTACTCCACTTATAATCATCAAAAATTCATTTAAATCTTTAGCACTCTTTAAATTATTAATTTCAACTTTATTATTTAAAAAATTAAACACTTTATTTTTAAAATTCTTATCTTCATAATTATCTTTAATATATTTCCACATATCAAAAGATATTTCCTTTGTTAAAATAGGTAAAGTTCTTATATCATTTTTCTCATAATAAATAATAACTAATGACATATCTTCATTTATATCTAATAAATTAGCTTCTTTTATTGCATTCATAATATCATTTTTAGTATATTTTAATGTAAAATTATCTAATTCTTCTAATTTATCTGTATTATAATTATTACTTATTTTTAGGTCTCTTAAATTTATAGGAAAATAATTATTAGGCTTAGTAACAACCGCTATATTATATTTATTTTCCATATAATCACTCCTTACCTTCTAAGTATAATATAAACCCCTTAAATTTTCAAGTATTCTAAATTATCACAAAATACTAATAAAAAAAATCTCTTAAACGAGACTTAATAATCAATAAGTGGTGCACCTGAAGGGACTTGAACCCCCATGGAATTATCCGCTAGATCCTAAGTCTAGTGCGTCTACCAATTCCGCCACAGGTGCATATAATGGTGGACCTCGTAGGACTCGAACCTACGACCGCCCGGTTATGAGCCGGATGCTCTAACCAACTGAGCTAGAGGTCCACTTGCTAATTTATAATATCATAATATCATATTACTTTCAAGAGCAATTTATAAATTATTTTTATTTTTCTAAAATTCTTGTATAGTTATTTTCTTCCATAATTCCCTTGATAATATTATATAAATCAGCTAATTCTTCATAACTATAAGCATCTTTAATATATTCATCTAATTGTAAAAACTCTAAAAATTCTCTTAATGTATATCCTTTGTTTTTCCAACTTAAATTAGTTTGAAAATTATTATATGTAGCATTACCTTCAAATAAACTTAATGTTTGATCTTCCTCTTTCGTCGTTATAATTCCTCGAAAATCATGTTGCCATACTTCATAAGCCTCATAACTATCAAAATCTAACCCATAATAATTATATATTATTTTTGCAAAAGCTTCATCTTGAATATTTGCTTTATCTTTAGTTAAAAGTAAAAAACTATCTTCAATATTCTCATTAGCATTTTTTCTAAAATCAACAACTATTATATCATCAATTAAATATTTTTTTGTAACATTTTCTCTTTTATCAATTAATTCTTTAATACATTCTAACTCTTCTAAAGTATAATCATCTTTAATTAAATAATCTAAACCTGCATCTTCTAAAAACTCTTTTAAAGTATATATACCTTTAATATCTAAAAATATAGTTCCCAGATATTGACCTCTAAAATCATTAAAAATTAAACTTGCTGCTTGTTCAATATAATTATCTTCATCAGATCTATGTATTTGATAATCATAATATCCAATAACATTTTTATCAAATACACTTTCAAAACGCATACAATTAGTTTTATCAGTATTTTCCATTAAAAAATAACGATTATTAATATTCGGTACATTTCCAACTATTGTACTCATTTTAAAGTTATTATCAAATATATATAATTTAGCTAAATTTATAGTTTCTACTGGCATTTCTATATTATTATCCAGTTTATCATCATCTTCTTTTTTTCTAATTTCTTCTTTTATATTATCTGAAACTACTAATAATGCTATAGTAGTTCCTACAGTTACAAAAGTCTTAAATAATTTATGTTTCATTGATAATCACCAGCACATAATAATATCACTTAACTAAAATAATTTCAAGAAATTTGTGCTAGTTTTTCTAAAGCTTCATCAAAGGTTTTAACATTTATTATTTTAATATTATAATCTCGATCTTTAGCTACTTCTAAAGCTTCTTTGTAATTAGCCTCAGGACAAATAAAAATATCCGCTTTATTCTTAACTGCCCCAATTAATTTATATTTTACTCCTCCAATTTCTCCAACATTTCCTTCAATATCTATTGTTCCAGTTCCAACAATTTTTTTACCATGCGTTATATCTTCTTGAACCAGCTTATTATAAATTGTAAGGCTCATCATTAAACCTCCACTACTGCCCATCTCACTAGATTTAGTTCCAATTTCTATTTTTGGATCCGTGGTATATTCATAAGTATTTACTATCCCAATTCCAATTTTAACTCCATCATTAGTCTCATAAGTAATCGCATAAGCATCAATTTCTTTATTATCTCTCAATACTTTTAAGTTAACCTTAACATCTTTATCTAACTCTTTAATAACATCTTGCATTTCTTTTAAAGTATTAATTTCTATTCCATTAATACTTATAATACTATCCCCTATTTTAAGATTAGTTTTAGCTTCTTCACTGATTAAACTAATATTATTATTTATTTTATCTACTTCTATTTCTAAATTTGCTTTTTTATAAGCATTAATGATGGCCGCATCCTGAGATTCTTTTAAATATAGTCTTTCTCTTTCCATCATTTCTTTCATATTCTCACCATCATAGGTTATATCTTCTTTTTTTACTATATCCCAATCCGGAATTATCTTAGATATTAATAAAAATGGAATAGAACCTCTAACCATTGAAACATAAGCCATATTAAATGACCCATGAATAGTATATTCATCCTCTACTTTTATTCTTTCATTTAAATCAACTGCTCCGCCTGGTGCATATATTGCAAAAGGAAGTTCCACCATAAATAAAGCAAAAATAATTATAAGAGCAATTAAACTTTTATAGTTCTCTTTAATAAATGCTTTTAGACTTTCATATAATTTACTAAACATTATTTATCACCCTCTAAATTATATCATGAAAAGAGCGAGTTTATGAAAGAAAAATACTTAGACTTTACTTTCTGTTTAATTTGCTTTATTAGTATTATCTTTATCTTTAAAAATAATCAAGAAATTGCTAATTTAATATTAACCGCTATTAATTTATTTTTTAAAAAAGTATTTGTTAGTCTATTTCCCATGTTTATTATTAATGATATTCTAATAAGTATTAATTTCCCTTACTATTTTTATAAGCTTTTTAAACCATTACAAAAACTATTTAAAGTTAATGGTCTTACTGCTTATATTTTAATTATGAGTATTATTAGTGGTACTCCCTCTCAAGCCTATATCTTAAAAAATTTAGTTGAAAATAATAAAATAACTTCTAAAGAAGCCGAAAATTATTTATATTTTACTTACTTTTCTAACCCTTTATTTCTTTATTCCATGCTTAGTTCTATGTTTAAAATAACCACTACCATAAAAATTATTATCATCCATTATTTTAGTAATATTATAATTGCCTATCTAAAACCAAATAAAATTTCTAATCCCGAAAACATCCTATCTATTACTCATTCAAAACTAAGTAATACTCTTATTCAAAGTATTAAAAAAAGCATTAATACTTTATTAATAATTCTAGGAACTATCACTTTTTATATGCTAATAAGTTATATTATTACTAATATATTTCCTATGCCCCCTTTATTTAAAACTTTATCTTCAGGATTACTTGAAATAACTAATGGTCTAAATTTACTTCAAAATTTAACTATTACTTCCAAATTAAAAGAAATAATTGCTTTAACAATTATCTCTTTTGGAGGCCTTAGTATTCATACTCAGGTAAAAGCTTTATTAGAAGATACTAATATTAAATTTAAACCCTTCTTTCAAGGTCGAATATTTCAAACAATAATTAGTTTTATTTTAATAATTATCTTTTAAAGTAATCATTATCTTCTTTAAGTCCTATATATGTAATATCAATATCATCTTTTTCTGTATCATTTTTATTATTCATTAATACTTTTATTTTAATCGTAATTAAATAATAATCATTATCTAAATCAACATAATTTATAATCGGATCTAAATCATAAGAAGCCCCTTTGGTTTCTAAAATATAAGTATCTTTATAAGTTAATTTATCTTTGGAAATTATAATATTTTCTTTACCTGTATCATATTCTACTTCTATTTTAGTTTGTTTTTCCCCTTTTTGAATATTTAAACCAATAAACTTATTTTCCAAAAAATCACTTTCAATATTCTTAATAATTGTTGTTCTACTAATTTCATCTTTTGAAGCATAAGAATTATCATTATTAATTTCTAATAAATTAAAACATACTCTAAATAGTAATAAACTTACTATTGCTATAAGAAATATACTAGCTAAAAGTTCAATGATTGTAATACCCCTTTTATTCATCATTATCACCTAACCCTATATTAGCAAAAAAACTATTATTATCTATTTTATATTCTATAATTAATCGATAATCATAATCTTCATCAATCGCTAAATTATCAAAATAATCATTAAATTCTAAAGAATATAAGTTCTCATTATATTCTTTTAAATCATACTTAACTAAATAAATATTAGTAACATTTAAATTAGTTATAAACTCATTAAATCCATCATTATTAATTACCACCTTTTGAATATCTTTATTATTAAAGTAATCACTTAACCCATTTTTTTCTAAATATTCTTTTATATAATAAGTTTTATATATATTTGCTACATCATCATATAAATAATTTTTCTTAGCATTTCTTCTCACATCTATAAAAGTATTGTATAAAAGTAATAATGATACTGCTAAAAAAGATATTACAATTAATGTTTCTAAAAGTGCAAATCCCTTTTTCATATCATCACCTATTCTAATTATAGCATAAAAAAAGATGTTGTTATAGTCCCTAATGCCTGAAAAGATCCATCAACATCAAATATTTAGGATAACCCTTCGATTAATCTTGTATCCTAATTCTTCAATATTTAGCCTTAACCAAATAATAAGTTTAAAGGATATTGGACGCACACCAATGCGAGTATCTCCTACGCCCGCAGTGCCGAGGTGGCCATCAGGATGCACATAGAACACGCGAGCATACTTATTAAATCGTAAATTTTTAGATTAACCATTTAAATTATATATTATTTCTAAATCATAAACAACTATTTATAAATTAAAAAAGATGCTGTTATAGTTTTAAAAATTTCATTTTAAAACATCAGCATCATTTGTTTAGGGAAAACCATTGGCTAATCTTGTATCCTAATTCTACGATATTTAGCCTTAACCAAATATATGAGTTTTAAAAGGATATTGGACGCACACCAGGAGTAGTGCTATTCACGCCCCAAGTGTTGAGGTTGCCATCTACATGCACAATGAACACGCGAGCCCACTTATCAGTGACATTATAGTGATTCGGAGACAACGATCCTAATTTAGACTAACCATCTAAATTATATATTATTTTTGAAAAATATACAATATTATTTATAAATAGAAAAAGTACTGTTATAGCATTCAATTCTTGAAAAAAATGCATCAGTACTAAATATTTAGGACAATCCTTTGATTAATCTTGTATCCTAGTTCTTCTATATCTAGCCTTAACCAAATAATAAGTTTAAAGGATATTGGACGCACACCAGCAAGGCCATTCACGCCCGCAGCGTTGAGGGTGCCATCACCCCACACATCGAACACATCAGCATTGCTACCAGTGATATAATAGCGAATCGGAGAAAACCATCCGATTTTTTAGATTAACCAAAATTATTATAATCAAATCCTTTAAAATATTCAACTATTTGTTAACGCTTGCTAAACCCTTTTCGATATTCTTGATCTATTATAGCTTTATAAATTTCATCTTTTTCATATACATCTGCAACAATATTTCCAAGTTCATATTTATCAAAACTATTTTTATGAGCAATCTCAAATTTCCCTGTCAAAGCATCCTGAACTAAATAAATATTTTCATATTCAAAAAGAACAATATACGCCGGCAAATTTAATTCTTTTGAAAATAAATTTCTTCCTACAAAAAAAGCTTTATCCATAAATTCTCGTAAATTAGTATATTCTATTTCCATATCTTCTAAAGTATCAAAACTAACTATATTTAATGCATTAATAAGATATATTTTATTTTGACCAAATAACAGATGATAAAAGCCCATATTTTTCGTATAATCAGGAACCCAAGCATGCGTAGTATCTTCACCAACATCTAATATTTCAGGATTAGTACCTATAATATTTAGAAATTCTGCCACATCAGCAATATTATCTGTAAATCCTAACATTAAATTTTTAGTTGTTCCATCCCTTTGTGTACTAAGAACATCATATGCTGATGTATTAACATAAATATCACCATTTAAATAAACTTTTTCCACCAAAACACCTCTATAAAAAAGCGTTTACTATGCCTCGTAAACGCTAACTTTCTTCTTATCGCGACCTAATCTTTCAAAACGAACAACACCATTTATTTTTGCAAATAATGTATGATCTTTTCCCATGCCCACATTATTTCCCGGATAAATTTTTGTTCCTCTTTGACGATATAAAATAGATCCCGCACTTACAACTTCACCATCACTAGCTTTAGCTCCTAAACGACGTCCGCGTGAATCTCTACCATTTTGAGTTGAACCTTGAGCCTTAACGTGAGCGAAAAGTTGAATATTTAATTTCATAAAATTCATGGTCAATTCCTCCTAATCTCTATATTTTTTTTATAAGTCAATGCTAATTCTTCTAGCATATTTATCATATTATCTATTATTAATAAACAATCTTTATTATTGCCTTTAATATCTATTATAAGTTCACCTTGAGCTTCTTTATATTCCAAAAAGCTTTTATCAATTCTAAGGCAAGCATTAATACTTGTAATTAAAATTGAAGATGCACTTGCACAGACAATATCTTTACCATAAACATCATAGTTAGCATGGCCTTTTACAACTATTTTATTTTTTTCAATATTTACTTTAATCATATTAGCCAATTTTTTTAACAACTAATTTAGTATATGGTTGTCTATGGCCTTGAGTTTTACGATATTTTTTCTTTGGTCTGTACTTAAACACTTTGATTTTCTTTTGAAGTCCATGTTTTTCTACTGTACAAACAACTTTTGCACCATCAACATAAGGTGTACCAACTTTATCACCTAAAGTTAAAACATTAGTAAAAGTAACTTCAGTTCCTACTTCATTAGGTAATTTTTCAACATATATTACATCGCCTTCGCTAACATAATATTGTTTGCCACCTGTTTCAAATACTGCTTTCATATTCATTCCTCCTTTTATAAGACGCACCATCATGGTAATAGTAACCTATTTTAAAGACCATTTCTGAGTGGTTTTTTACGAATACAAAAATAATGCATTCAGCGCTTATAATTCTAACAAAATAATCTTATTTTGTCAAACCTTTTTCAGGATTTCCTTGAAATAACCTAGCAAATACATCTTTATAATTTAAAATTGTTGCTCTATCATTTCGCTTATATAACACTTTTAAATAATCAAATGCATCTTCATCTAAAATTGTTCCATTTTTCATTTGTAAATTTCGTAAACTTTGATTTACTATATATCCTAAATTATCTAGATCTTTATCTTCTTTAATTGCCTTGTTTTTATGATCTTGAGTTTTGGTAATATAATCTTTAAAATAATTTAAAAATTCCTCATTAGCAACACTTAACGCAATATTTTGAAAATTACTTTCTCTATTACTTATAATTAAATTAATTAAAGTATTAAAATGTTTACCATCAATTAAAGCCCGTGATGCTCTTTTAAATATATCATTTCTAATTTTTTTAAATTGTTCTTTATCACTTGAATTATAAACCCAACCTTGAATATCACAAATAAATAGATAGTTAATTAATTCACTTATTTTTTGAGCATCATTTGAAGCAATAATCTCCCCCGCTACTAATGGTTTAGCATAAGAAATTACTTTTAAAAAATTAGCTAAAGCATTTACATCTTTTAACTCAACTAAAGCACAAGCTAATCTTTCAATACTCTCTTGTTTTAATTTAGGAGTAATTACCACATTTTCATTTGATAATAATCTTAAATCTTGAATTGCCATCGCTAAATTATAAATATATGTTCCATTTTTAAGACTTATTGCTTCATCAACTGCTGTATCAATTTTAACAATTCCAAGTTCTAATAAATAATTTAACATTTCTGTATTACCAGTTTTTAATAATTCTTCTAAATAGTTCATAAATATCTCAATCCTCGTTAAATTATTATAATTTTAATTACATACCAAGTCAAGTTTCTTATTTTATATTTTTAAATTTATCTTTAAGTACCACTTTCTCACTTATATAACTATTATTATTTTTAAAATAATGATAAGTATCTTTTTTTAAATCATTTATATTAATTTTCATATTATATTTTATTTTATAATACTTAAATTTTCCTAAATATCTTTCTAATAAAAATTTTAAATGTTTAAATTTAAACTCTTTATATTCTCTATATATTTTATATATTAAAAAACTTATAATTAAATAATTATTTAAAGAAAATATTTGTTTATAGCTCATAAATAATATTACACTTACAATACTAATTAAAAAACTTAAATAAAAAGCTTTATTAAAGCTCATTATATATTCTAAAATACTTTTTAATATTATATATCCATCTAAAGGTATAATTGGTAATAAATTAAATAATAAAATAGTTTTATTATAATTAATAAACATTATATAAGTATTTCTTAATACTAAACCATTTTTAAATAATATATAAAATAAACCAAATAAAATAAGCTGAAAAATAACTCCCATACTAGCAATTAATAATTCTTCTTTTATTGGTGTATTTATTGGCTTATCTATTTTAGTTATTCCTCCCATCGGTTCGATTTCTATACTAAGTATTTTATATTTTAATAACTTAGTTATCAATACATGACCCAATTCATGAAAAATAACAATTCCATATATTAAAATAATATTTTTAATTAAACCTGTAAATAAAAAAGCTAAAATTAAAATATATGTTGCGGGTTTTATTTTAAATAGATGCCAAATACTCTTCATAATTTAAATACTTACCATCTTTGTTAAGAGTTAAATAAATATAATCACTATTAGCAACTCCTATGATTGCTCCTGATTCAATATAATCATATACTTTTATGTCGGTATCGGTAATATTAGAGTACCAAATATCTACTCCATCATTTCCTTGCACAATAATTGTATTTCCTAGATCATCTTTATCTCCAATATAAACAATTATCCCACTTGTAATATTATTAATAATTTCTCCTGCCTCTAATCCCAATTTAAACCCATTTTTATAACTTTCAATATTTGAATAATTAATAGTATTTAAAAATACACTTGTTGTATTATCAATCTTAGGACTAACTATATCTACTTTTCCTAATAATTTTTCATAAAAATTATTAATCTTTGTAAACTCTAAAGAATTTTCTAAAACATATTTTTTATATAACTCTTTATTTTTATCGCTAATATTCGTAAATATTAAACTACCTAATACAAAGATAATAACTAATAATACCCTTGAAGTTAATCCTTTTAAGTATTTAATTTTTGCTGATTCCAATTCTTTAGTTTTCTTATTATCAGTTATATATAAATTTCTTTTTTCTTTGTTTTTTCTAATAATTGTCTCGATATCCACTTATATCACCTAGATAATTTTATGTTTTTACCTAATAGTTTATAACATAAAATATATATTGGTAAATTAAATAAATAATATTTAAATACAAGTCCACTTAAATTATTTAACCTATATCCATTTATTAATCCCAAAGTATAAGTAAATAATATAAATATAATACTGCAAGAAATAATATAATTAATAAATGTTACTCGATTAAGTCTTAATTTCTTATATATAATAAAAATAATTACTAAAATTATAGTGGGTATAAAATATCCATTTAAAAAAAATAAATCTAATATTAAACTATTTATTACTAATTTATCTAATCTATTCTTAGGAATAATAATTACATTTAAAAGAAATAAAAAAACAGGTACTTTAGTTAAATAAGATAGTAAAATATCACTAAATAATAGAAGCATTAGATACTCACTCCTAAATATTTTAAATTTAAGAAATTAGCCGCCGGTTTTACTTCTATTTTATATTCTAAACCTAAATCATCTTTTAAAACATTTACAACTTCTCCCACTAATACTCCTTCTAGGGTTTCCGTGAGTCCTGAAGTATATACTTTATCTCCTATTTTTAAATCCTTATTTCCCTTTATATTTTTAACAATTAACTTTGGTGCTTCACTTGTAAGAATACCATAAGCATCATTTATTTTTACTGATAAATTAATTTTAGCATTTGTAAGTAATTCAACTTTACTATAATTATAATTAACTTCTCCTACAATTCCAATTAATCCTTCATTATTTACCACTATATTTCCTTTTTTTACTCCACTTTTACTTCCTTTATTAATTGTAATTGTATCATAAAACTCATATATATCTCTTAGTATTAATTTTGTATAAATTAAATTATATTTAGAATTATCTATTTCTAAAAGCTTATTTAATTTTTCATATTCTTCTTTATAATAATCAGTATTAGTATATATAATTTTATCATCAGTTCTAAAAATACCTAATATCATATCTTTAGAAATAAATAAAATATATATAATAATTAAAGCTAAATAAAACCCCTTTCTCATAATATCACCATTAATATTATGAGATTTTTTAATTTATATATTCTTGAAATAAATTTAATAAAGTATTATTTAACCCTACATAATATTCTTTAGTACTATTTTTAATTAATAACTCATAATTTTCCATATTTTTATATAAAACATTATTAACTTTTATTTTCGATGAAGCAAATATAATTCCTTGATCTAAAAAATAGCTTTCCATTAAATCTTTTATATCATCTTTACAATATATTCCAATAACTACTTTATAAATATCTCCATCTTTATAAACTACCGCATTATCATAGCTATTTTGTTTAACGCTTGCTAAATCAGCATCATTGTAAGCCCCTACATAAAAGATAGTTGCTTCCGGAGCTAAAGCATAAGATAAAGTTGGTACATCAAACTTATAATTAACAAAATATGCGACTACTAGACCTATTACTAATGCAATAAGAAAAATTTTTATATTCCCTTTCATATCATCACCACTACTATATTAACATATAAAAATTTAATTTTTTGTCGAATGCTTAGAAGAAAATAAAAGTAATGATAAAAGCGGCAATAATTCCCATTAAATCAGCAAATAAACCTACCGGTAAAGCATATCTAGTCTTTGATATTTTAATACTTCCAAAATAAAGAGCTAAAACATAAATAGTCGTATCCGTACACCCTTGTAAAGTAGAGGCTAATCTTCCAATAAAACTATCAGGTCCAAAATTAAGAAATATGCCATTCATAATTGCTAAAGTAGCCGAACCACTAATAGGCCGTAATAAAGCCATAGGAATAATATCTAAAGGTATTTTGCTAAAAGCTAAAGCTGGTTTTAAAAAACCTAAAGCCCCCTCTAAAAATTTACTATCTAAAAAAATATTTACTGCAAATACCATAGCAATAATGGTGGGAGTAATATGAAAGACCATAATAAGTCCCTCTTTAGCTCCTTCTAAAAAGGTTTCATAAACATTTACTTTCTTTTTTACCCCATATATAATAATTAAAAAAACAAATAAAGGAATAATTATTTTTGATAAAACATTCATCGCTTATTTTTTCTCCTTACCAAATAATCTAAAGTTAAGCCAGATATACTTGATACTGCCGTAGCTAAAATACTTGTAATAATTATTTCTGTCGGATTTCTTGAACCGGCCATCATTCTAAGGGCAATTACAGTCGTGGGAATTAATGTTACTCCACCAGTATTTAATACTAAAAAAGTAATCATAGCCTCCGTCGCCGTATCTTTTTTGGGATTATCTTTCTGTAATTCTTGCATAGCTTTTAATCCAAAAGGTGTTGCCGCAGAACCTAACCCTAACATATTCGCAGCTATATTAGAAGCAATATACCCTAAAGCTTTATGATCTTTTGGTAAACTAGGAAATAACCTTCTTAAAATAGGATTTAATAATCTCGCAAAACTATTTAATAATCCCGATGCTTCGGCAATCTTCATAATTCCTGTCCATAAAATAATAAGTGGCATCATTTCTAAAACTAAATTAATTCCACTAGTCGCATGAGTTAATATTCCATTATTAATAACTTCTATATTACCATTTACTAAAGAATACAAAATAGCTATAATAATTAAACTAGCCCAAATAATATTTACCATTTAAACCACCCTAAAATCTTTTTCCAAAAACTTTCTTTTTTATCTTGAACTTTTACATTTTTATTTTTTATATATATACTTTCCTTATGTAATAAAGTATCATTAAGCATTACTTTAGCTTCTCCTACTTTAATATCATTATATACATTATCATATTTATAAATAACAATATCTATTTTTAAATCTTTCTCTTCCTGATCCGTAACTAAAGCATAATAATCATTTTTTATATATAAATCCCCATCTTTATAATAATTATCATCAATTTTAAAATTAGTTTTATCTAGTACTTTTATTGCTTTATATTTGTTAAAATAAGTTTCATATAAACTTTTATGATCATTAAAATCATTACCATCATTTAAAGTTACAATAACTAAATTCTTATTATCACGACTAGCTGTAGTAACTAAAGTTCTTTTAGCGGCCTCTGTATATCCTGTTTTTCCTCCTGTAGTATAAGGATACATTCCAAAAAGCTTATTTTTTCCTTCCCAATGATAAGTTTTTAAATTACTGCTTGCACTATATTTTTGTGTTCCAAAAATTTTTTTAAAAGTTTCATTTTGCATCGCTACTTTTGTTAAAAGGGCCATATCATAAGCTGAAGAAGTATTTCCTACTCCATTTACATCTAACCCATGAGCATTTACAAAATGAGTATTTTTCATCCCTATCGTTTTTGCATATTCATTCATTAAATATACAAAATTTTCCATCGAACCAGCCACTGTATTAGCAATCGCTACTGCCGCATCATTTCCACTTCTAAGCATTAATCCATATAATAAATCTTCTAACTTTATTTCTTCTCCTACTTCTAAATAAACACTAGAACCATAAGCTTTTAACACATCTTCATCAACAATTACCGTTTTATTTAAATCACTATACATAATTGTAATTAAACAAGTCATAATTTTAGTTATAGAAGCAATTAATCTCTCATCATGACTATTTAATTCATATAGTACTCTTCCACTATTAAGATCCATAACCACGGCCATTTGGGCACTAATAGCCGAAATATTTAAAGGAAAAATTAAAAGACATACTAAGCTCACTAAAAACTTTTTCATAGTCTTCACCTACTTAAATGTATGCCTAAACCTCTCTAAAAATACAAAAAAGCTATAACTCTAAAGTTAAGCTTATATGATCATATATTTCTTTTATTTCTTGATTATCTTGATCTATTTGTTCTTCAATTAATTTATCCAGTAATGGTCCATAATTGTTTATTAATAAATTATTTAATTTTTCTCCATATTCTTCTTCTTTTTTTAATATTTGATATAAACTATTTCGTTTACTTTCTAATTCCCATAATATTTTTAAATTTTCTTTTCTTTTTATAGTTATTTCATCTAATTGTTCTTGAAGTATACTTACTTCATCTAAAACTTTATATCTATATCTTTGATAATAACTATTAACCATTTTTTTTACTATAATGGCTCCTATAAAACTAAAACTATCTATTCCCAGCATTATTTTTAAAAAACTTCCAATCGGTTTAGAATACGTAGCTAATATATAAACCACTAAAATAGTTAAAAGAATTAAACCCAGAACTAAACCTCTCAAAGTATCTATCCATAAATCTTCTTGTGGTTCTTTTTTAATAGTTTTTATATCCTCTAATATTTTTGCATACTTAATTGATAAATTATTTAAAAGTGCCGAATAATTACCAATTTGTCCATCATAATATTTAATTTCTTTTTTTAATTCTTTTACTTTTTGTTGGCTTGCCAATAATAATTTAAAATGTTCTTTCATATTGCATCGCCACTATCTTAACACGAAATAGTTTTTCTTACAAGAAAAAAAGATATTAATTAATCAATATCTTCTTCATAATTATATACTCCATGAATTTTTTCTAAAGTTATAGTATTTGGTTGCTCTACTTGATATTTACCATCTACTTTTATTGTATTTATTACTATATTATATGAAACCGTTTCTTTTTCTTTAGTCATTAAATCTAATTTATAGTCTAAATATTTTTTAGCATCATAAACTCCATCAGTTAAAAATTCTTTAGCATTCGCATTTAAATAATTATTTGCTTCTTTTTGGGCTTTATATAAATCATAAACTGTTATTTTTACTGTTACCTTAGCTGTATCTCCATTATAATCTTCATTTAAAATAGTATAATTTAAATCTCTATATTGTTTTTTTACAATATTTCTATAAACTTCTTGTTGTTCTTTAGTTAAATCTTCTTTATCAATAAGTTCATCTAAATTTTTTAAAACATCCTCTGAAAGCCCTTTATAATCATTAAAATATTGTTCTACAGCATCCGCGGCCGTATGATTAGAACAAGAACAACCCACAACCAATAATAAACCTATAGCTATCAATAAAATCTTTTTCATTTTTTATCTCCTCTACTTCTAATATGTCCGAGTTTATCCCAAATATGCAAAAAATGTTTTTTTTATCTTTAAAATGTAGTATAATTTTAATAGGTGAATAAATATGGAAACATTTATGCAATATATTATAATTGCTTTTGCTCTATTAATTATTTGTTTAATAGTTCTAAAATTATCTAAAAGAGATTTTAAAATTGAAGCTAATAAATTAATTAGTTATCTTGGCGGTAAAGATAATATTGTTAGTGCCGAAGCTAATATGAGCCGTTTTAAAGTTATATTAAAAGATGTATCTTTAGTAAATAAAGATGCTATTGAAAAGCTTGGTGCCAAAGGTATTGTTGAAATAGATAATCAGTTAAAGATTATTTTTGGTAAAGATGCCCACCAATTAAAAAGATATATTGATGATATCATATAAGAAGTATTACTTCTTTTTTTTATATAAAAAAAGATTATAAAAATAATCTTAAAATAAAATATAACATTTATATATATCATCTTCTTTAATATATAAAGCTATATCTTCCATCTTATAAGTAAATAAAATATATTTAGCTAAAGAATTAATATGCACTTTATTGCCATTAATTACTCTTTTTTTAATATTTTCATCTAATTCATATTCTTCTACTTCTAAAATATCTCTAATATCTAATATTTTAAAATTCCCTTGTTTAATATCTTCTAAAGTATAGGCATCTTCTATTTTAAAATTCCCTTGTTTAATCCTAATTAAACTATTCATCGTTCCAATCGTCTTTAACTTATCACATATATCTTTAATTAAACTTCTTATATATGTTCCTTTTTCTACAACTACATAAAATTTTAAAATATTATCTTTATATTGTATAAATTTAATATCATATATATTTACATCTTTATATGGAAGTGTAACCTCTATATTTTCTCTAGCATATTCATATAATTTTTTACCATTTATTTTTACCGCGGAATATAAAGGTACTTCCATATGATATAAACCTTTAAAACCATTTAATACTTCTTTTAATTTATCTAAATCAATATTTACTTCTTGAGTTTCTTGCCATTTTCCCGTTATATCTAAAGTATCAGTCTTAATTCCAAATTTTATTTCGGCAATATAAGTTTTTTCTTGACTTGTAAGTAAAGGTACTAATTTAGTATATTTTCCAAAACACACTACTAATACCCCTTTTGCCAATGGATCCAATGTTCCAGTATGACCTACTTTTTTTGTCTTAAGATATTTACTTACGATATTAACAACATCTCGAGATGTATAACCCTCTTCTTTGTTTATTACAATAATTCCTTTATTCTTCATGAATTTCTTTAATTATACTCTCAATTCTACTTGCGTATTCAATCGAATCATCATAAACAAATTCTAACTCTGGAGTATGTCTTAAATTCATTCTGGCCGCTACTTCCGTTCTAATAAAAGAACTAGCTTCATTAACTTCTTTAACTAAAACTTTTTTATCTAAATCACTTAAAGAAGTAAAATAAACTTTCGCATATCCTAAATCTTTTGAAACTTTAGCCCCAGTTATAGTTATAGTTTTTAAAATTTCATCTCGAGCAGTATCAAATATTATTTCACTTATTACTCTAACTAACTCTGAAGAGATTTTTGCTAATTTATGACTAGGCATTAGTGTTTCACCTCGACCATTTCAAAGCATTCAATAATATCTTTCTCTTTTATATCACTGAAATTATCTAAAGTTATTCCACATTCATAACCTTTTTTAACTTCTTTAACACTATCTTTTTCTCTTTGAATAGAAGCTATTTTACCATCATAAACAATAACTCCATCTCTAATAATTCTAGCTTGAGCATTATTTTTAATTAATCCCTCAGTCACATAAGAACCAGCGATATTTCCCACTTTTGAAAATTTAAATATTTTTCTTATTTCGGCTGTACCTAAAATCTTTTCTTCAAACTCTGGATCTAACATTCCCTTCATAGCTAATTCTATTTCTTCAATACATTTATAAATAATTGTATAAGTTCGAATATCTACATTATATTCCTTAGCCATCTCTTTAGTCGCATTTGAAGGACTTACATTAAAACCTATTATAATTGCATTAGAAGCATTAGCTAAAACTACATCACTTTCTGTAATAGTTCCAATTCCTGAACGAATAACATTTATTTTTACTCCTTCAACATTTATTTTAAGTAAACTATTTTTAACCGCTTCTTCAGAACCTCTTACATCAGTTTTTAATACTACATTTATTTCTTTTTGACCTTCATTTATTTTACTAAATAAATCATCTAAAGATATTATATCTTTCTTATATTTATTTTCTTTTTGATGAATAGCTCTTTTTTCTGCTATTTCTTTAGCTTCTTTTTCTGTTTCAAAAGCCATAAATTTATCCCCAGCACTTGGATTTTCATTTAACCCTGTAATTTCTACTGGTGTTCCAGGATGAGCCATCGTAATAGCTTCACCTAAATCATTTTTCATAGTTCTAACTTTACCATAAGTAGTTCCCACCACTATTGGATCTCCTAATCTTAAAGTTCCATTTAAAATTAATAGACTAGCAATTCCCCCAATATTTTTATCTTGACGTGATTCAATTACTGAACCTACTGCATATCTTTGAGGATTAGCTTTTAATCCTGATACTTCACTAATTGCTAAAATTGTATCTAGTAACTTATCTATACCTTCTCCAGTATGGGCAGAAATATCAATAAATGGTACTTCACCACCCCATTCTTCAGGAGTAATATTAAGCTCCGCCATTTCCGTTCTAATTTTTTCTGGATTAGCATTTGGTTTATCAATTTTGTTTACAGCCACAATAATTGGCACTTTAGCACTCATCGCATGCTCAACTGCTTCTTTAGTTTGAGGCATAACTCCATCATCCGCGGCAACAATAATAATAACTATATCTGTAACACTAGCTCCTCTTGCTCGCATTTCTGTAAAAGCTGCATGCCCAGGAGTATCAATGAATGTTATCTTTTTCCCATGAGCATCTATCTGATAAGCTCCGATTGCTTGAGTAATTCCTCCACTTTCTGTATCTACCACATGTGAATGTCTAATATAATCTAAAAGTGTAGTTTTTCCATGATCAACATGTCCCATAATTGTTACTATTGGTGGTCTTGGAATTAAATCTTCTTCATTATCTACTATTTCATATTCTTCAAAATTAGAAACATCTTGCGTTTCTTCTCTTTTTAAGACTTTATCATATTCTAAAGCAATTATTTCCGCATTTTCAAAATCAATCACATTATTTAAAGAAAGCATTAATCCTAAAGACATTAATTTCTTTATAATATCTGTTCCACTTACATTTAAAGCATTAGCTAAATCTAAAACACTCATTCCTTCTTTAAATAAAACAATATTCTCATCTTTAGTGTTTTTCATTAACTTGTCTTTATTTTTATACATTTCTTTTCTTAACCGTGAATAATCGCTAGTTTCCACTACATCTTTTTTCTTTTTTAGCTTTTGCTTTTTATCAGTCGTATTAATATTTTTAGTGATATTAGAACTCTCTACAATCGCATCTACTACTTCATCGATTGTATCCTCAACTTCATAATCATCATCTTCTACAATTAAGTTTATCGCATTATCTAAAATAATAACATCATCATCAGTTAAAACATCATCCGGACTTTTAACTTCTATTCCTAAATCATTACATTTTTTGATAACTTCTGCGACACTTAAGTTAATATCAATCGCATACTCTTTAACCGTCATTTAAATTCTCCTTTCAATTCTATTTACAATATTTTTTAGCTTCTTCATAAATTTCTAAAGGAACTTCTACATTTAATATATTATTTAATATTTTACTTTTAGAAGCTTTTTCAATAACTTCTATATCTTTTTTTAAATAAGCTCCTCTTCCATTAGCTTTTCCTGTTATATCTACTATAATATTTCCATCAGGAGTTCTTACAATTCTAAGTAGATCCTTTTTTTCTAATTTTTCTTTTGTAATAACACAAGTTCGCATTGGTATTTTTTTTATCTTCATTTCTACCAACCTCTTCTCTATTTATTACCTTCCTCATTTATTTCTTGCATTGTTTTAATACTAATTTTATATTTTGTAAGTTTACTTGCTAATCTTATATTATTTCCACCTTTACCAATCGCTAAAGGAAGTTCAGATTCTGAAACAACTGCAAGTGCTTCTTTTTTAGCTGCATCAGTAATACTTACTATTGCATTCTTAGCTGGTGAAAGCGCGTTTTTAATATATTCCTCAGGTACTTCACTATATAAAACTACATCAACTTTTTCCCCATTAAGTTCCTTTAAAATACTTGCAATTCTTGAGCCTCTTTCGCCAATACAAGTTCCAATCGCATCTATTCTTTCATTAGATGATGAAACCGCGACTTTAGATCTTACTCCAGCTTCTCTAACACAAGCATGCATAATTAAAGTCCCATCTTGAAGTTCTGGTATTTCTAATTCAAATAATCTTTTAACAAAACCATAATGTTTTCTTGAAAGTAAAATCAAAGGTCCTTTAGTATTATTTTCAATTTTAGTTACATAAACTCTTATATTAGAACCCATTTTAATTGTTTCACCAGGTATAATTTCACTTTTTGGTAAAATTCCTCTAGCACGTCCAAAATCAATATAATAATTTCTTAAATCTTCCATTGCAACTAAACCTAAAAGCATTTCATCTTGTTTATCTTGGAATTCTTCAATAATACTGTTTTTTTCAGCTTCTCTAATCTTTTGAGTTAAAACTTGTTTTGCAGTTGAAGCCGCTACCCGACCAAAATCTTTAGGAGTTACTTCATATTCAATAGTTTCTCCCACTTTAATACCAGGAACCATTTCCTCAGCTTGTTCTAAAATAATTTGAGCATCAGGATTAATTTCAGGTGGTATTTTTACAACATTTCCTTCTTCATCTACTTCTTCATGACCATAATCAACATCATCAACTACAACCAAATAAGAATAAACTTTAATTTCTCCTGTTTCTTTATTAATTTCCACTCTAGCATTAGTTTTGCTATCAAAATTTTTCTTATAAGCAGTTAAAAGGGCTTGTTCCATTCCCTCAAATACAACATCTTCACTTATTCCTTTTTCTTTTACTATATTTTTTAATGCAATAATAAATTCCTCATTATTCATTAATATCACCTCTTTCTTTTGAAACAACATCTAATAAGTATGCTTCATCAGTAAAATCATTTTCATCTACAATCGGATTAATTATATTTGTCGCCTCCACGATTGTATCTAAATCAATTCCCCCAACTTTATCTAAAACAATACTTAAAACATTATAATTACCACTATTTTTTTCATAAGAAATACTATCAACAATTATTTCCTTTTCTTCTAATGCTTCACGTATTTTCTTTTCTAATTCATCTAACTTTTTTTTCATAACTCTCCTTTTAAAATATAAATAAAAGTGGGAATATTCTGCCCACTTAAAATCTGTCAATCATATTATAGCACAAATCCTTAGATTGTCAAAGCCTTTCTACTTATTTTAGCCGTCTAACCATTATTCCAGCTTCCCTCATTTTTTGAAACCATTCTTCATAATTAATATCATCACTTAATAAATAATGATCAATCATTGCTTCATTTAAAACTTCTAAGTCTATTTCTGATTGTTTTTCTAAATCTTCACCATTAATTCTTTCCATAAATAAATCATCTACTAACTTACAAAATTTATTTAAATTCTCTTTTCCCAATTTATTTATAATTAAACCATCATTATGCGTAATAAGTCCCCTTTTTAATAAAAATTTAAAATTATCATAAAAGGATTTTACTAAACATAGAGAAGTTGTATAAGCATTAAAGTAATTAAAGGTCGGTATTCCCTCAATATCTTTTCCACCAATTTTTTTATATTCTTCATATATTTCATAAGTCATAAGTTCATTTATTAATTCATCTACAATAGTATCTCTAAACGGATTATTTCTAATTTCTTCATCTGGTAAATAAGCTAAAGAACAAGTATTTAAAGCATGATTTATTTCATGTATAATTAATAATAAATTAATTGTAATTATTGGTAAACATATAACCTTTTTTACTTGACCAAAATCATAAATATTAGAAAATGCTGGTCCCAAAATAGGATCATCATCTATATCTATATACCTTATTGCTTCTTCTACCCCTACTGTTGAATCCACGACTAAAGCTCTAAATTCATAATCTTTTCTTTGTTTAGATGGTAATAAATTAATTTGATTATTTATATATTTTACATAACTTAAATAATAATTTATAACTGGTTCTAAATCTTTACCTAACTTTTTATAAGCCATTAATGTTTCTTCACTTATTACATAAATAAACTTAATATTATTTATTGTATAAGAAATATAATCATGATATTCTACCCCATAATAATTATCAAAAGCTTCTATCAATTTAGGTTTTTCTTGTTCTAAAAAATCATTTATAATTTTTACATATTTTTGATTTAAAGAAGTAATATCTTCAAATTTAACCATAAACATCACAATTTTTTATTATAAAAAAATATTAATATTTTAGCAAGTAAAAAGCTTTAATTTTTAACTAAAGCTTTATTTTTACAATATTGGTAAACATAATTTGTAGTCATACAATCTTCTAGGCTTCTATGAGAACCATAATCCAAATTAAAATGTTTTTTTAAAGTTTCTAGTTTAGCATCCACTGTATCAGGTATATATTCTCTAGCTAACCACACTGTATCAATATTTGTATTTTCTAATAAAGGTAAATTTAATTGTTTAATTTTTTCCTCAATAAATGAAATATCAAATTTAGAATTATGCGCGACTAAAGTTAAATCTTCAATAAACTCTAAAAACTTTGGCAAAACTTCTTCAATGCTTTTACTATCTTTAACCATTTCATCATTTATTCCTGTAATATTCGTAATAACTTCTGGAATATTTACTTTAGGTTTAACTAATACACTAAATTCTTCAACTAACGCATTATTCCGATACTTTAGTGCTCCTATTTCTATAATTTCATCATTTATGGCATCAAATCCGGTTGTCTCTAAATCAAAAACAACATAATCATCTACTAATTCTTTTTGTCTTTTACTTCTCATAATAAATTATTTATTAATTCATAAACTTCTTCTTTTCCTTTTTTAGAAACAGTTGAAAAAGTTATAAATTCTTCCTCCTCTTTTAATTTTAAAGTATCTCTAATTATTTTATTTTGTTTATCCCTACTACTCTTTTTTACTTTATCAAATTTTGTCGCAATTATCTTAATATTTAAATTATAAAATTTTAAAAATTCATACATTAAAACATCATCTTCCGTAGGTTTATGTCTATAATCAATAAGCATAAATACACATTTTAAATTCTCTCGACTTTTTATATAATCCTCAATCATAACTCCAAACTTTTTTTGACGATCTTGAGATACCGATGCATATCCATACCCAGGAACATCTACTAAATAAAAGTTTTTATTAACTAAATAAAAATTCAAAGTTTGAGTTTTTCCTGGCTTTGAAGATGTATATGCAAAATTCTTACGATTAATTAATGTATTAATAAAACTAGATTTTCCTACATTACTTCTTCCTACTAATAAAAATTCAGGAAGTTTATCTACAGGATATTGGCTAGTTCTAACTGCCATTGTTGCTAAATCTACACTATTTATTTGCATAATTTGCATCACCACTACCATTATATTATATTTTAGTTGTTTTTGCAATTACCCCGAATAAAATTATATAGATAAGGAGGGTTATAATGCCATTTAATTCATCTAACTTTCCTCCCGATATTAACCCTCAAGTATATTCATTTATCGCTGTTTTAATTGGTTCAGCTTGTGTTGGAGATTATACCGCTGCCGAGCAAAATAGTCTTGGCAACTGGCTTATTTTAATTGGCCAATTTATTTTAACTAGTGCTGCTCAACAACAATTAATTGAAGGCCGAATTGAAAACTCCAATATTAATATTAATAGTAAAGAAGCCAAAATGGGTGGAAGTGTTTATACTAATAATAGTAAAAGTAATCAAAATCAACGTCCTGAAGTAGAATTTTTACTTGAAGCCTTAAAAAAAATGGAACAAGAATTAAATAATTTAAAAAAGAAGGATTAATCTTTACTTACAATCCTTCTTGCTAAAGCAACCCCAGAAGCCGAAGCCATCATCAAACCTCGCGTTAGGGCTCCACCATCACCAATCGAATATAAATTTTTAATACTCGTCTCTAAATTATTATCGATAACTACTTTATTACTATAAAACTTTATTTCTGGCCCATAAAGTAAATTATCGGGATGTGCAAAACCTTCAATTATTTTATCTAAACTGCGAATAAATTCTAATATATCCGTCATAGTTCTATATCCTAAAGCATAAGTTATATCTCCCGCAACAGCTGTTTTTAAAGTTGGTTTTACCGAATTATTTTCCAATTCTTGTGGCCATGTTCTTTTTCCTCGATAAATATCACCTAATCTTTGAACTACAACATTTCCATCACCTAACGAATTTAAGTTTTTCGCAACATTTCTTCCATATTCAATCGGTTTATTAAATGGTTGTTCAAAATGATGTGATACTAAAATAGCTAAATTAGTATTAGTACTTTTCTTTTCTTTATATGAATGTCCATTAACTAACGTCAAAGCATCATCATACACTTCTGAGGCCACAAAACCGCTTGGATTTTGGCAAAAAGTTCTAACTTTATCTTTAAAAGGTCCTGATCTTTGAATAAATTTTCCTTCATACATATATTTATTAACTTTACTCATAACTTTGTCAGGTAACTCAAAACGAACACCAATATCTACAATTCCTGATACTCTTTTAATATTATATTTATCACACATAAAAGATAACCAATTAGCCCCTTTTCTTCCCACGGCTAATACAACTTTATCTGAAAAAAACTCTTCTTCCTTTTGATTATTTAAATTTTTAGTTTTTACACCCTTTATAATATCATTATCAATTATTAAATCAGATACTTCAGTATCAAATAAAATATTAACATTCTTTTCTATTAAATATTTTTCTAACTTATAATATAATTCATGACTTTTTTCTGTTCCTAAATGTCTAATTGGAATATTTATTAACTCTACATCTTCCTTTTTAGCTTTCTTTTTGATTTCTAATATTTCTTCTTTATATTTAATTCCTTCTAAATTAGGATCCGCTCCAAAATCTAAATATATTTTATCAGTATAATCTATTAAATTTTTAGTTTCTCCTACCCCAATATATTTATGTAATTCTCCCCCTACATAAATATCTTCATCATTTGCGTCATACAAAGATAATTTCCCATCTGAAAATGCTCCCGCTCCCGAAAAACCACAAGTAATATTACATTTCCGACATTTTATACATTTTCCTACTTTATCTATAGGACATTCTCTTTTCTCTACTGGTTTTCCTTGTTCAATTAATAATATTTTTATATTTGGTTTAATCTTCATTGCTTCATAAGCAAAAAATACACTACTAGGCCCAGCTCCTACTACAATTACATCATACTTCATATTAACACCTATAAAAATTATAACATTCCTCTTAATTTATCGCAATAAAAAAACTACCAAGCATCACCAAGGCAGTTTATTTTTTCCAATATTACATTCAATTTTTTTATATTCATCGTCTTTATATATTTTTTTAGGACTACTATCTAATATAGATCCCCTTGTATTAAATAAACCATATTTTAAATAATCTATTTTTTTATTACTACCATCAAACCCTTTAAAATAATTATTTATATTTTTCAACTATTATCACCATTTATAATATGGTTTATTTTCATAATATTATTCCGAATTTAATTTAACTTTTAAAACTCCATCTAAATCAATAATTGTATCTTTAGCTATGCTATATTCTTCCACTCGACCATAGCCTTCAAATTCATATTTTAGACCAATCAAATTACAAAAACTCATAATTTCATTAGAACTCCAATTTTTTATATCAGGCATTATATATTCTTTTTGTTCAGTGAGTAAAAATACTTTACTATTTTGTAATACTTGCGTTTTATTTAATGGAAATTGATTAATAACTTTCGTTCCATTTCCAATTACAATCGGTACTAAATTATTCTCTTCTAAAGTATTTTTTACATCTTCTACATCTTTACTTATATAATTTTTTAAAGTAATAATTTGAGATAAATCAGCCTCCGATGGTGAAGATGTTATATTTGCATAATTAGCAATACTTTCTACCGCTTTAGTTACAACTTTTGCCACAGCTGAAGCACCACCATCTATTTGTTTAGCAGAAACATAAAAGATATATTGAGGATCTTCGGCTGGAAAAATACCTGCAAAAGATCTAATAAAATTACCCGCTCCAGTTAAATAACCACCTGATGCACTAGCAATTTGAGCTGTTCCTGTTTTACCAATCGTTGTAACATTTTTAGTTTCCCAAATTCCATTAGTTACTCCATGATAAACAACATCATACATTAATTCTTTTATCTTTTCTACAGATTCACTAGAAACCTTTTTCCCTAATTCAACTCTTCCACCCTCATAAGTAGTTTCACCTTTTTCATTGACAATTTTTGAAACTATATATGGTTTTAACATTACTCCATCATTAGCTAATATAGTTAGTGCTTGTAAAGTCTGTATTGGTGTTGTTGTAATACCTTGCCCAAAAGATGCCGTAGCGAGCTCAGATTCATAAGTCATTCTAATAACTCCACTTTCTTCTCCCGGCAATTCAATTCCTGTTTTAGAACCAAAACCTAAAGATTCATAAAAATCTTTTAACTTTTTTGCTCCTACTTTTTGAGCTAAATATGTCGCACCTACATTCGAAGAATAAGCAAATCCAGTATCAAAAGTTATTTCTCCCCATCCTGTATTATTAAAATCTTTAATTGTTGCTCCCGGTACTTTTACTGTTCCTGACATAAACTTTTCATTGCCATCATAAACCCCATTTTCCATCGCAGCTAACCAAGAAAATATTTTCATAGTTGATCCTGGTTCATAAGTATAACCTACTAAAGGATTTACATAGTTAGTTAATCCCTCTAAAGTATTAGGATTAAAATTAGGACTATTAGCGCTTCCTACTATTGCTCCCGTTTTAGCATCGATAACCGAAAAAGTAAACCAAGCAAAATGATTATTTTCTTCTAAAGTATGTACCGCATCTTCTAAGATTAATTGAATCCCTGAATCAATAGTTAAATAAATATCACTACCACTTACAGGTTCTATTCTATAAGGTTCCCCCATCGCATAACCATAAGCATCTCTTTGATACTCTGTATAACCATCTGTTCCTTTTAGAATATCATTATAATATCCTTCAATTCCCATTTCACCAGTTATTTCGCCACTTTCATTAGATTTAGCATAACCAACTATATATGATGCCATTTTAGAATTTTTATAATAACGTTTAATTCCTTCAATAAAATCTATACCTGGTAAAGCTAAAGCCTCAATTTCTTGCTTTTTATTTTCTGATATATTTCTTCCTTTAGCCCCAAATTCTACTTGATATGCTCCTTTAACATTTAATCTTTCTAAAGCATATTCATAATCCATTCCTAATATATCAGCTAAAGCTTGAGCCGTTTTTTCTTTATCAACAACATGTTGTGGCTTATCAGGATTAGTAGTTCTTGATTCACTTAAATATGCAATTAAAGTATAAGAGTTAGCATTAGATGCTATAACTTCCCCATTAATATCATAAATAGTTCCCCTTGAAGCATATAATGTTTTTTTAGTTGTATTTCTTTTATTAGCAAATTCAGTTAAATTAAGTCCATCAACATTATCACTTAAAGCTACATAACCTAATTTAATTATTGCCACTAAAAAAGAGAAGAAAAAAAGAAAAATAAATAATTTACTCATCCTCAACTTATTAATTTTTCTTTTCATACTAATCCCCTCTAGTCTGTAATAGTTTTAATATTATTATTATTATAAGACAAACCTGAAGAACTTGCAATATCTTGAATATTATCTATACTCGCAAGCTCATCAATTTGCATACCTAAGGCTTCATTACGATCATTTTGATTACTTATTTTGGTTTTAATTCTTTCTAATTCTATATTAGTCTCAGATAATAAAGCTTTAGTATACACCCAAGAAGCAGGCATAATCACAAAGCCAAATAGCGCTACTAAAAAAACCATAAATTTTTCACCTTTTAAAAATTTTATTCTTTTAACTTTTTTTGTTCGCATTTTTCTAAATCCTTTCAATTACTCGTAATTTAGCACTTCTACTCCGACTATTTTCATTTAATTCTTCTAAACTAGGAACAATCGGTTTTTTATTTACTAATTTAATTATTGGCCTATATTCTAAAGGAATATCTGGCATCCCCTTAAAAACTTCTGGCACTTCACTATATTTTTTAAATATATTTTTAACAATTCTATCTTCTAAGGAATGAAAAGTTATTACACAAATTCTTCCTCCAATTTTCAACATTTTTATTGCATCTTCTAAAGCTTGTTCTATCGCAGTTAATTCTTGATTAACTTCAATTCTTATTGCTTGAAATATTACTCTTTCTGGATGCTTTTTATAAAAGTAATTAGCTCCTACACTATTTTTTATAACCTCAACTAATTCTAAAGTTGTTGTTATCTCTTTGTTTTTTCGAGCATTTACAATACCATTAGCAATTAATTTACTTTTAGCTTCTTCAGCATACTTATAAAATATCTCAGTTAAAGCTTCTAATGAATAATTATTAACTACATAATATGCATCTAACTTTTGGGTTTGATTCATTCGCATATCTAATCTTGCTTCGCTCATGAAGCTAAATCCTCTTTCTTGATTATCAATCTCTGGACTAGATAATCCTAAATCAAATAGAAAGCCATCAACTTCAAAACAGTTATTTTCTTCTAACTTAATTTTTAAGTCTTTAAAATTAGCATGAATTAATTTAAAATTAGAAGCTATTTTCCTAAGATATTGATTTGAATACGAGATTGCCTCCGTATCCGCATCAAAGGCGAAAAGAAAGCCCTTTTTTATTCTTTTTAAAATTTCCCCACTATGACCAGCATATCCCAGTGTGGCATCTACGTATATACCGTCATCTTTAAGATTTAAGTTTTCTATTGCAACATCCCGCATTACACTATAATGAATCATAACTATCTCCATTAAATAAATGTTCTGCTACACTCTCTAAAGTTTCACTATACTCATCATTAAATTTATCCCAATTTTCTTTAGACCATACTTCTATGCGGTCATTAACGCCGATTATAACACATTCTTTGTTTAAACCGGCGTAAACGGCCTGCTCAGGAGTAATATTAATGCGACCTTGTCGGTCAAGACTGCAACTAGCAGCGGCAGAAAAGAATGTTCTAATAAATATTCGGGCGTCTTTTTTGGTAAATGGCAAACTTGCTAATTGATTAACGAGCTTTTGCCACTCAGCTTCAGTATAAATATATAAGCATTTTTCTAAGCCTCGAGTAACAATAAAATTCTCGCCTAAGCAATCTCTATACATAGATGGAATAACAAGTCTATTTTTATCATCAATATTATGATGATGCTCGCCCATGAACATTTATAATCCCCCACTTTCTACCACAATGCACCACTGCTTACCATAATATTACCAAACTACAGGAATTAAATCAATAACTAAGTGTTCGCCTTTTTCAAAAAAAATCATATTTTACAAAAATTTTACAAAAAAAATATAAGCATAGCTTATATCTCTCTTATTCTTCCAAAATTTCTAGCTTCAATATTCTGCACAATTATATCATTTGGTATATCATCAATTTGCCTATTATTACGATTTAAATAATCTTCAAAATTTTGTACAACCTCTCCTAATTCATCATCTTTAGTTAAAGCATACATAATTCTTCCATCTTTTCCCACCATATTAAGTTTTAATTTATTAAAACCACTAAGAGCATCAGCATCATAAATCATTCCCAGTACGATTGATTTTCCCCGATTTTTAATTTTAGCTATAATATCTCTTAATTGCTCTTGTGAATATATTTTTTCACTATCTAAACCTATAATATCAGCATCTCCAATTATTGTTACAGCATTTACACTATTTCCATTTTTCGTATAAAGATTTTTATATCCATATTGTTCTATTCTAGTTGCCCCATAAATTGCACTTAAATATGGATCTAAACTTTCTACTAAACTAATTTCTTTAAATCCATACTTTCCTTTTAAACTTCTCAAATAATAATTAAATGCTCCTTGTAATTCCAACATTTTCTTAGAAAGATTTAAAATATCAATACTTAAACTAGATCTGTCATCATAAGTTTTATGATACTCCTCAATCTTTTGTTCCAATTCTTTGGATTTTCTTAAATAAATTTTTGCTTCTTCTAATAAAACTTTTTCAAAATTATTTACCATATATACCTCATTAAATTAAAATTTATTATAAATTAAGCCTTCTAAAAAGTCAACAAATAAAAAGAGGTTACCCTCTTTAAAATAAATATCCGCCAAGAATTATTGCTAATAAAATATATAAAACAATTATTAAAAATGCACTATTGGCTAGACCGAATCCTCCATTATTTCCACAAGAAGAATTATTTGAAGAATTCCCTTTACTACAACATCCCATGGGACACCTCCTTGTTTTTATTAAAAAAGACTAAATGAATGCTCCTACGATGATAATTAATAGAATAAATAAAACTAAAATAATTGCGGCTCCAATACCATTGCCATATCCACAGTTATTCATAAATCATTCCTCCTTTATTTGTCTTTTCATTATATATTACGTTAAAATATATTTTTGGTGCTAGGCATTTATTATTTTTTATCTAGTCTTATTTAAAGCTAAAAGTATAATATTTTTCACAAAAATCTTGTGTTTTTCCCAGGTTGTTGCTATAATTAAGTTATTGGAGGAAAAATACATGAAAAAGAAAATATTATTAATTGGAGCATCTGCTTTACTACTTTGTGGATGTGGCAAAATACCAACTCTATCAAATGGTGATGAAGCTGTTGTTAAATTTAATGATGGTCATATGATTAGTGTTAACGATCTTTATGAACAAGTAAAAAATACTTATGGACTAAATTCTTTAGTAACTTTAGTTGATACATATATTTATGAAACTGAACTTCCTAAAGAAAAGATTGAAAGCGCTGATTCTTATGCTAAAATGGCTATTAAACAATTACAAGATAGTTATTCAAGTGAAAGCGATATGCTAACTTATATTTCATATTTTGGTTATAATTCTCTTGATGCTTATCAAAAAGGTTTATATTTAAGTTATTTACAAAATACAGCTATTGAAGAATATGTTAAAAGTCAAATAACTGAAAAAGAATTAAAAGATTACTATGAAAATAGTGTTTATCCTAATATGACTATTTCTCATATTTTAGTTAAAGCTGAGACTTCAGATACTGCAACAGATGATGAAAAAACTGAAGCCGAAGATAAAGCTAAAGAAACCATTAATACTATTATTAAAGAACTTGATAAGGCTAAAAAAGCTAAAGAAGATGTTGCTGCTAAATTTAGTGAATTAGCTAAGAAATATTCTCAAGATGATGGTACTAAAAATGATGGTGGTTCATTAGGAGAAATTAATTTAGGCTCACTTAATAATCAATATGATGAATTAGTTGAGGCTGCAGCTAAATTAAAAGATGGAGAATACTCTACTGAATTAATTACTACTGAAGCTGGATATCATGTAATTCTAAAAACCAAAACTGGTGAAAAGAAAAGTTATGATGAAGCTTTAGAAGAAATGAATGAAGCTATTGTTGAAGATAAATTATCTTCTGAAGATTCTAATTCTTATGCTGTTGATGCTCTTCAATATTATCGCAAAAAATATGATTTAGACATTATTGATAGTGAATTAAAAAGCCAATATGGCAATTATATGAATAACTTAATTAATAGTGCTCGTAACAATAATTAAAAAGCTTCAAATTGAACTGCACCCCTCATAGTAGACATCAAAAAAAGCAGTTTTATATAAGTGTTATAATACACCTCTGAAAGGAGGTGTATTTTAATGGCTTCAAAAGGGCAAAAATTTAATAAATATAATGAAGAAATTATATCAGAAGTATTATCAGAGCTGATGACTGGTAAGTCTAGTTTGCAAATATCTAGAGAGCGAAATATTCCGGCCAAAACTATTAGAGGTTGGAAATTAAAAAAAATTCTTCATCCTGAGATGTATCCTAATCAAGGTAAAAAACGTGGTAGACAAAAAGAAAAAGATTTAACTAAAGAAGATTGGAAAGAAAGATATGAGATATTAAAAAAATACCAGGCCTTCCTCAAGGCACAACGAGAGAGAAAGTAACATTTATAAATTTATATAGAAATAATTATAAACTTACTAACATGTGTGCCGTACTTAATATAAGCCCTAAAACTTATTATAAGTATAGAAATAAGGAAGATCCTGATTATTATGATTATTTAATTATTAAAGAAATATTTGATGATTCCAAAGGTACATATGGTTATCGAAGGATAGTTGAAGGCCTACTCCAAAAGTATGGTGTAGTTATGAATGGGAAGAAGGTATTAAGAATAATGAAAAAATATAATTTAATGGCTGAATATGTAAGAAAATCAAAAAAGAAAAATAAAAATGAAAGAATTGAAGATAATGTTAAACCAAATTTATTAAATAGAAATTTTACGACTGATGCTCCAAATAAGATATGGGACACAGATGTAACATATTTAATATTTAAAGGTTCAAGGGCATATTTATCCACAATAATAGATTTATATGATAGACATGTAGTTGCATATCAAATATCTAAAAGAAATGATATAAAATTAGTTGTTGATACTTTAAATGAAGCGATAGAAAAAGAAAAAGATGTACACGGACTTATCATTCACAGTGATCAAGGATTCCAATATACATCTTATGAGTACAAAGCTATATGTGAATCAAATGGAATACAAATTTCTATGAGTAGAAAAGGTACTCCAATAGATGATTCTCCAATAGAAAGCTGGCATGCTCTTCTAAAAAAAGAAACTTTGTACAATAATAATATTACATCTTTACAAGAATATATTCAACTTGTAGAAGAATGGATATTATTTTATAACACAACAAGATTAAAGTCAAAAGTTAAGAAAAAGAGAAAAACTTACACAAAAAGAGAAAAATAAATTTTCTCTTTTAAACTGCTTTTTTTGATGTCTCCTAATTGGGGTTCACATCAAATCGAAGCTTTTTTTATGTATTCATCTATATCTATACCATCATATCCCTTAGTATATAAATAATTTCTTATCTTAATTTTAGTTACCCCTAAATCATATTTAACTATATATTTCTTATATAATCTTATTACTATTTTCTCTATTTCCCCTTCATCAATCGCAATTTTAACTTTTCCTAAATAATCATTAATATCTTCTTTATTAAAGCCCTTTTTAATTAATTCATTTAGTATTTTATTTTTAAATTCTTTTTCACTCTTCTTATTTGCTTTTAATTTTTTATCAATATATTTTTTAATTTTATCTCTATATATATCTTTATCTACACTATCTAAATATATTTCAATTTCTTTAATATCAAAGCCTAAATCAATTAAATCATCTTTTATTTTATTTTCTCCCACTACATAAAGATTTAACATATCATGTATATAAGCCTCAATATATACTTTATTATCTAAATAACCATCTTTACTTAATTTTTCTATCGCATACTGAATTTCTTTAGTATTAAATCCTTTTTTTAAAAGTAAATTTTTTAATTCTTTTTTACATCTTAATTTAACATTTATAGCCTTTAACCCTTCATAATAAGCTTCTAATAAATTATTTTCTTGAAGTAACTTTTCCCATTCTTTATCTGTAATTTCTTTTTTTAATAATAATTCATATTTAATTATGATATCATCATATATCATATATTCATCTTTATCAGTATATACTTTATATAAATTACTTTTTACTTTTTTATATTTTAATATTTTCATCTTACCTCTTACTTATTTTTTCATATTCTCTAATAAAAAATTCATCAGTCATTCCTGCGATATAATCAATTACTATTCTTTCTTTAGTATTATTATCTATATAATTCTGATTCATATTTTTTAAATATGAGCTAATTATTAAAGATTTTTGATTATTATTATTTAAATCTTCTAAATATTTTTCAAATAAAGTATTAAACATCATCTTTAATTCTTCAAAATATTCTTTAGTCATCGCTTTATTATATATATACTCATAATTAAATTTCTTTAAATCTTCGATTGCCTTAAATACTTCTTCACTAAGTAATATATAATTTTTATCATAACTATTATTTATAATATCTAAAATACAAGTATTAACAATATCTTTAGTATTATCACCTAAAACTTTAGTTATATTCTCTGGAATATCTTCTCTCTTAAGTAAATTTAATCTTATAGCATCATCAATATCCCGACCTAAATAAGCAATTAAATCACTTATTCTTACTACACATCCTTCTAAAGTCATAGGTTTTAATTTTAAATTAGCCATTTTATCTTTATAAGTATCATTATATTCTTTCATAAATTCTGCAGTATCCTTTATGCTTGGTTCATATTTGCCTAAAGCTATTTCCCCATTATGGCACATTATTGCATCTAACACCTGTACACTAATATTTAATCCTTTGCCATAATTTTCAACCATCATTAAATTTCTTACACTTTGAATATTATGATTAAAATAACCCTCATTATATTTTAAACTAATTTCATTTAATATCTTTTCTCCTTGATGTCCAAAAGGTACATGCCCTAAATCATGGCCTAAAGCCGCGGCCTCAATTAAATCTTCATTAAGTCCTAAAGCTCTTCCTATAGTTCTGGCTATTTTACTTACAAATTGTACATGGATCATTCTTTTAGATATATGATCGTGTTTTACTGTGGCAAAAACTTGCGTTTTATCTTGGTAACGAATAAACGCTAATGAATAAATAATTCTATCTATATCATGAAAAAAAGGTGGTCTAATATCATTATCCTCTGGCTTTAAATAAATAGCTTCATCATCTTTAGTCGCATACTTACTTAAAGCTTCATTATGTTTCATCATCTGTTTTTTTATCTTTTCATTCATTATTATCACCATCTTTATTATATCAAATTTTAGCCCAAAGAAAAAGGTAACAATGTTACCTTAAATCATCTCTGAAAATAAATTTGTCAAATTAAGTCCTTCGATTAATTTATTTAAATTATCAGACATTTTTGCCATATCTTTTTCACTAATATCCGTATATAAAATACTATTTGAGGTATCTACCACTTCTATTTCACCTTTTAAGATACTTAAACTACCTTCTAAATCTATCTTCACATTTTCTTCGCTGTCACTTAAACTTAATTCAAAATCTTGACTAGACTTATTTTCATTATTAACCATATTATCTAATTTCAATTCTAAATATGTTGTCTCATAATCAAAAACTATATCTAAGCTTTGAGCATCTCCATCTACTATAATTTTTAAAACATCTTCACCAAGCTCTTTTAAAGTTATTGTACTTTCTTTATCATTACCAATAATCTCTAATGTTTGATCTTCCATTTCTATTGTAATCTTATCATCATCGTTTTCTTTTTCATAAACCATTAGTTTTTCATTATCAATAAATAAATCCATTTTAACAACTTTATTCCAAGTATTAGCATAAACATCAATAACTAATTTTTCTAAATCTAAATCTAAGTTTTTAGCTAAATAATCAAGACTTTCTCTTAAATCTGTTTTAGGTTTTGAACTAACATAAGCTAAAACATCTAGAATACTACTATTATCACTTACTTTAGTTAAAATATCTTTTAAAGTATTTTCTAAATCTGTTTTATTTAATGTATAAGTAACTTTCTTAACTTTAACATTTTTATTATCAACTTTGATTTTAGCATTACTTATTTTAAAATTCTTACTATCTAGACTATCTATTAATATGTTTTTAATTTCTTTAGTTGCTTCCACTATATCTTCATTAATATTACCTTTATAACTATAATCTAAATTATCAGAATATTCTTTTAAATTATCAAATACATCATATTCCCCTATTTTTATTACTTTATCAAAAATCTCATCACTTTTAACATATACACTATCATTCATTATAGCGCCTAAAACTTTAATTATTGGGTCATTACTATCACTCAAACTAAGACTAGCCATAGCTTGTTTTTTAGGATAATCAAATCCTATATTAATATCATATTTAATATTTTCTAAAAGTTTTAATTCTGTCTGATTAGTTGCTATTTTAGTATTTAAATTGATTGTAAAAGGTTCATTTAAAGCATCAATAAAAAATTCTTGTGGCTTAACATTTTTAAAATCTTCTTTTATTTCATTATAAAAATTATTAAGAGCCATCTTATAAACTAACATAGGATTAGAAGTTAATTTATTAAACCCTACATATAAACCTACTCCCACCGCGATAATAATTAAAAGACTACAAATAAGAAATTTCCATTTTCTTGACTTATTTACATTTAAAAAACCCTCATAATTTTCATTTTCTTCCATATAACTCACCTCTATCTTAATTCTATCAAAAAAAATCTCTAAATACTACAAACTATTCCAATTTTTTTAAAAAATTTTTGCTTTTTAAATATAACCCTGTATATCTATCATAATAAGTATCTAAAAATCTATTTATTTCTTCTCTAACTTTTGAACTTATCTTAAGCTTAGAAATACTTTTTATATCAACATAATAATACATTCTTAATAATTCTATACTTTTAGGTTCCACGATTATTTCATTTTGATAGCACTTTTGACATACATAACCCCCTCTATCTCCATCAATAGTTAAAATATTAGCCTTACTTCCACATGATACACAAGAATCCAAATTAAGTCCTACCCCTAAATAATCTAAATACTTTATCTCCAATATATTACTCATTATTAAAGGATCTAATCCCTCTTCTATCTTTAAAATCACGGCTAAATAATCTTCATATATATTTTCATTACTTTGTTTTATTACTTGTAAAGTAAGTTCAGTTATATAATTTAAATAACTAAGTAATACAATATCATTTTTAATATTAGTTAAAGGATTAATTATATCTACACTACTTAAAGTAGATAATTTATTTTCTTTATAATATATATTAAACTTCCCATAAGTAAACTTTAAAGTTGTCGCTCTAAAAGGACTTTTTAAACTTCTTGCCCCTTTACACATAATTCCTAAAATACCTTCATTAGTTAAAAGATGAATTATTTTTGATGTTTCTCCATAAGGTATTTCTTTTACAATCATTCCTTCAACTTCTCTTATCATGTTTACCACCAATTTTATTGTACCAAATTTCTGCCAAAAAGTCTTTAGTTTTAATAAATTTGTATTTACAAAAAAAGCACAAGAGTTTAGT
>CANRPK010000008.1 GCA_947632455.1 uncultured Bacilli bacterium | reverse complement strand
TGTTGCGAATAGATATTATAGATTATTCATATGTCTTTTTCAATGCTTATTTGTTGCACTTCAAATTTAAAATAACAGAAAGTCTTATGTTTGCTAAAAATTTATATATATGTTAGAATTAATGTAGGATGATTTTATGGAAAGTATAATTGTTATAACAAGTAATGGTAATAAAAAAAATATATTAAGTAGTTTAAGTAAAAAAAAGCGTTTATATAATTTAAAATTTTATACTTTTGAAGAATTAAAGAAGAAAGTATTTTTTGATTATGATGCAAAAACTTTAGAATATATCATGGAAAATTATCAGGTTAAATTAGATATTGCAAGAATGTATATAGAAAATATGTATTATTTAAAAGATCTAGAAATTCCTAAAATTAAATTTTTAAATAATTTAAAAAAAGAATTGATAGCTAATGATTTATTAATTTTTTCTGATGATTTTAAAAAGTATATAAAAAATAAAAAAGTCGTAATATATAACTATCAGATTTCTTTAGAAGAACAGCTTATTTTAGATAATTTAGGTGTTAATTATGAAATAGTTGATAATAATTTAGAAGAATATGAACCTTTAGTATTTGAGGCTAAAAATATAGAAGATGAATGTGAATTTGTTACTAATAAAATAAGCGAACTTCTTTATAATGATATAAAAATAGAGAAAATTAAAATTATTATGCCAGATGAATATTTAAATATTATGAAAAGATATTTAGATATATTTAATATTCCTTATAATTTTAAAAATAATAATAGTTTTTTTAGTACAATGATTGCGCAAGATTTTTTAAAGAATTATAAAAATTTAGAATTAGAAGATAATATTTTATTATTAAAAGAAAAGTATGAAAATATTAATGATTTAATTAAAATAATAAATAAAACGGCATTGGTAAGAAATTTAGAAATAAGGAAAGAGTTTATTATAGAGGAACTTAAAAAAGCTCAAGTTAATACTAAAATTTATAGTAATGCTATAGATAGAGGGAATATAGAAGATTATTATAAAGATGATGAATATGTATTTTTATTAGGATTTAATATTGGTAATTTTCCTAAAGTATATAGAGATGATGAATATTTAGCAGATGAAGTTAAAACTTTATTAGGGATAGATACTAGTATAGATAAAAATATGTTAGAAAAGGCGAAAATAAGCAAGCAAATAAAGAGAATTAAGAACTTAATAATTACTTATAAATTAAGTGATAAAAAAGGAAAAAGAGAGCCTTCTATATTAATTAAAGATTTAAATTTAGAAGTTAAGCAAGTAGAGTTTGATAGAAATATTTGTTATTCGAGAAAATTTAGTGAAATTAAATATGCGATGATGTTAGATAATTTAAATAAATATAATATGATTAGTGATGATTTATATTTATATCAAAAGAATTTAGAGATTAGATATTTAGAATATAATGAACAATTTAAGGGAGTAAATAAAAAATTATTAAAAGATAGTTTTAAAGATGGTTTGAAGCTAGCTTATACAAATTTAGAAATGTATAATGAATGTGCTTTTAAATATTATATAAGCAAAGTTTTAAAATTAGATATATATGAAGAAAGTTTTAAAACAATTATTGGAACTATTACCCATCATATATTAGAATTAATTTATACAAAAGATGTTAATATTCCTGAAGAAATAATGGCTTTTGTTAAAGAGCAAGAATATGAAATTGGAAGTAAAGAATATTTTTATTTAGATATTTTAAGTGAAGAATTAGATAAAATAAGAAAAGTATTAAAAGAACAAGCTAAAAGAACTAAATTAAATAATTATTTATTTGAAGAAGAATTATATGTTTATAAAGATCGGGATATTAATATTACTTTTAAAGGTCTTATAGATAAAGTTATGGAAGGGGAATTTAATGGTAAAAAAGTTATTGCAGTTGTAGATTATAAAACGGGAAATGCTTTAATTACGTTAGATAATCTTAAATATGGTTTAAATATTCAATTACCTATTTATTTATATTTACTTAAAAATTCTTTAAGATTTAAAGAAGCTATAATTGGGGGATTTTATATTCAAAAAGTATTAGAGCCTGTCCCTAATATTAGTGATAAAACAATAGAGGAAGTACGAAAAGATAATTTAAGATTACATGGTTTTTCAAATAGTGATGAAGATATTTTAGCGCTTATTGATGAAGAGTTTCAAGAGGATTCAATTATTAAAGATTTAAAATATAAAAAAGATGGAACTTTAAGTGCTAGAGCAAAAGTATTATCTAATGAAGAAATGGAAAATATACAAGCTCAAGTAGATGTGATTATAGATAAATGTATTGATAATATTTTAGAGGGTAATTTTGAGGTTAATCCAAAGGTTATAAAAGGAAAAAATATTGCCTGTACATATTGTCATTTTAAAGATATATGTTTTAGAAAGAAAAGCGATGAAGTAGTGTTGGGAGGTGAAGATGATGCAAGCGACGATGGAACAACAATTAGCAATTAATAAAGAAGGATCCAATATCTTAGTTTCGGCCGGGGCTGGTTCAGGAAAAACAGCAGTATTAACCGAAAGAGTATGTAGAAAAGTAAAAGAAGGTATAGATATCCGTAAAATATTGGTTTTAACTTTTACTAATGAAGCGGCGGGAGAAATGAAAGCCCGAATTAGAAGTAAATTAGAAGAAGAAAATGTTAAGGATCAATTAGAATATATTGATAGTGCGTTTATTACGACATTTGATGCTTTTTCATTATATGTAGTCAGAAAAGAACATGAATTACTTAATATAAGTCAAAATATATCTATTATAGATTCTTCAATAGTAGATTTAGAAAAGAAAAGAATTATTGAAGAAATATTTTTAGAGTTATATAAAATTAAAGATCAAGATTTTTTAAATTTAATTAAAGATTTTACTAATAGAGATGATCAAGTAATAAAAGATGCGATATTAAATATTAAAAATAGTTTAGATTTAATTTATGATAAAGAAAATTATTTAAATACATATATTGATAAATATTATAATGAAGAATATATAGATAAAATTTTTCAAGAGTATTTTTTATATTTAAAAGAACAATGTTTAGAAATAGAAAGTTATTTATATACTTTAGAAGATTTAATAGATGGAGATTTATATACTAAAGTTTATGAAAAATATAGTAAATTTATTAAGCCTAAAACTTATAATGATTTATATAAAATTAAAGATAAAATAACTATACAATTTAAAAATATTTCGGAAGAAGCTAGTGAAATAAAAGATTTACTTAAAGAAAGAGTAGCAATGGTCATGGAACTAGCTAAATATAGTGAAGAAGAATTAAAAGAGCAATATAGAAGTACTAAAACTTATGTTAAAGCGATTATAAAAATAATTTTAGAATTAGATAAAAGATTAGATGAATATAAAAGTAGAAATGAAGCTTATGAATTTTTAGATATTGCTCATATGGCAATTAAGATTGTAAGAGATTTTCCTGAAGTTAGGCAAGAGTTTAAAAATAATTATAATGAAATATTAATTGATGAATATCAAGATACCAATGATTTACAAGAAATGTTTATTTCTGAAATAGAGAATAATAATATTTATATGGTTGGAGATATAAAACAATCGATATATCGCTTTAGAAATGCTAACCCTAAAATATTTAAAAAGAAGTATAGTGAGTATACTAAACATATGGGGGGAGAGAAAATAGATTTATTAAAAAATTTCCGATCACGAGAAGAAGTCTTAAATAACATAAATGAAATATTTGAAATACTTATGAGTGATGAATTAGGGGGCGCAGCTTATAAAAAAGATCAGAAAATGATTTATGGAAATTTAGATTATTCTGTAAATGGTGCTAATAACAATAATAATAACATGAGTATATATACTTATGATAGTGTATCACCAAAATTTAGTAATAGTGAAGTAGAAGCTTTTATAATTGGAAGAGATATAAAAGATAAAGTTAATAGTCATTATCAAGTATATGATTTTAAAATGAAGAAAAATAGGGATGCAGTATATAGTGATTTTTGTATTATTTTAGATCGAGGAACAGAAATGGCTCGATATAAAAAGATATTTGAATATTTAAATATTCCTATGGAAGTATATAAAGATAGTGATTTAACAGTTCAAGATTCACTTTCAATAATTAAAAATATTATTGGTTTAATATTAGCAATTAATAAGCACGAATATAATACTAAAATGAAATATTATTTTGTAAGTATTGCTAGAAGTTTTTTAAGTGATTTAAATGATAATGATATATTTAAAATGATTAATGATAATACTTTTTATGAAAGTGATATATATCAAAAATGTTATAAAATAGCTAAAGATTTAGAACTTAAAACACCAATGGATGTTTTAGAAGAAATAATTTTAGATTTTGCTATTTATGAGAAATTAATTTTAGTTGGAGATGTAGATGCAGAAATAAATAGATTAGATTACTTAAAAGATTTAGTTTTAAATATGGAAGATTTAGGATTTACAATTCAAGATGAAAAAGAATATTTAGAGCAAATGATTGAAGGTAAAGCTGAAATTCGTTATAAAGAAGCAAGAATGGATGTAAATTGCGTCAAAATTATGAATATTCATAAATCTAAAGGATTACAATTTCCAATATGCTATTTTGCAGGATTAGATAAAGATTTTAATTTAAGGGATATGCAAAGTCGTTTTATGTTTTCATTAGATTATGGAATATTAACACCTTTTTATAAAGAGGGAATAGGAACAACTTTTGTAAAAGAATTAATTAAAGATAATTATCGTAAAGAGGAAATATCAGAAAAAATTAGATTATTTTATGTAGCATTAACCAGAGCTCAAGAAAAGATTATAATGGTAATGCCAAATTTGGATATTAAAGAAGTAAGAAAAGAAGAAATTAGTTTAACTCAAGGTAAAAGATATAAATCTTTTTATGATTTTATGAAAGTTATAAGTGGGAACTTAAAGCCATATATAAGTTTAATTGATGTCGAAAAATTAGGACTTACTAAAGATTATAATAATATAATTAATATTACTAAAGATAATATTAAACTAGAAGAAACGATGATTTTTAAAGAAAAAAATATAGAAAGTAATTTAGTTGAGAATAAACATGCTTCGAAAAATATAACTAATTTAGTAACATATGAAGAAGAACAAACTTTAAGATATGGGACTAAGTTACATGAAATGTTAGAATTAACTAATTTTAAAGAAGAAAGTAATAATAAATATGTTAATAATCTAAAAGAAAAATTTGATTTTAAGAATGCGACTATATATCAAGAATTAGAATTTATATATAATATGAATGATGAAGAATATCATGGGATTATTGATTTAATGTTAGAGTATGATGATGAAATAAAAGTTATAGATTATAAATTAAAAAATATTAATGATGAAGAATATACAAAACAGTTAAATGTATATTATAATTATATAAAACAAGTTAGTAATAAAAAAATTAGTTTATATTTATATTCTATTTTAAATAATGAAATTAAGGAATTAAATGTATTACAAAATATTTAATAATTATTGAGTTAAAGTTTTAATTGTGGTAATATATATTTATATAGGAGGCTAGATATGAAAACAGGTTTAATTATAGTAATTGTAGTGGTTGTTCTATTAATTCTTTGGGTTATTGGAACATATAATTCTTTAGTTACTTTAAGAAACAGAGTAAAAGATGCTTGGAGTCAAATTGATGTTCAATTAAAAAGAAGATTTGATTTAATTCCTAATTTAGTAGAAACAGTTAAAGGTTATACTAAACATGAAAGTGAAACTTTAGAAAATGTTGTTAAAGCGCGTAATACTTATTTAAGTGCTAGTTTACCAGAAGATCAAATGAAAGCTGATGGGGAACTTACAAAGGCAATTAATAAATTATTTGCTTTAACAGAAAGTTATCCAGATTTAAAAGCAAATCAAAACTTTATTGATTTACAAGATCAATTAAAACAAACTGAAGATAAAGTAGCAATCTCTAGACAATTCTATAATGATATAGTAATGCAGTATAATAATAAAGTAGAAACTGTACCATCAAATATTGTTGCTAATATTTTTAAATTTGGTAAAGAAGCTTTCTTTCAAGCTGCAGAAGAAGAAAGAGAAAACGTTAAAGTTAAATTTTAAAGGCTTATATAAGCCTTTTTTTAGGAGATAAGATGAAAAAATTTATTACTTTGTTATTATTATTAGTAGTGGTACCTTTAAAAGTTGAGGCAGCTAATTATAAAATTACTCAGCAATTAATTGAAGCAAATATATTAGATGATGGAAATATGGAAGTTACAGAATTGATTGTAATGGATGGAACATTTAATGGATATGAAAAGACAATAAATTTTGCTAATAGTTTATTAAATGATGATTATTCTTATGATTATAGTAGTAGTGTTTATAATGCTTCAGGATTATATTTATTAGGAATACAAGCTAAATATGTTAATGGTAATTTAGACTTTACTAATTTTGATGATGATGATTTTATTAATTTAGAAAATACGACTATGGCTCAAAATGGTGATGTTGGTAAATATACATCTCAATCTTTTGATATGGGTTATACTTATAGATTATATTTTAGATCTAATAATCAAAGTGTAGCTTTTAAAATAAAATATCGATTAACTAGAGCCGTGGTAAAACATTTAGATGTCGCGGAGCTTTATTGGGATTTTATTATGCCAAATTATTATGATGATATTGAAAATGTAGTGATAAAAGTTAATTTGCCTCAAAAAGATGAAACAGATAATTTTAGAGTTTGGGCGCATGGTCCTTTATCTGGGGATATTTATAAAAATGATACTAATACCGGATTAATTGCGAAAATTGATCATTTGGGTGCGGATGAGTTATTAGATATTAGAGTAACTTTTAATAAAGATTTAATTAAAGATGGAGTAAATGTTAAGACGACCAATACTAAAGCTTTAGATAAAATAATAGAAGTTGAAGAACAAAGAGCTAATGAGGCTAATATACTTAGAGAAAAACTTAAGAAGAAAAGAAATTTTACGATTATGGGTACGATAACATTATATATAGTGATAATAATTTCGGGAATATATATTTATTCTAAATATGGTAAAAGTCCGAAATCAGAGTATTATGCCAAATATAATCGAGAATTTATTGATGATTATAATGTAGAAGTAATAGATTATTTAATGAATAGAAAACTTACTCCTAATGCGATGAGTGCATCTATTATGAATTTAATTTATAAAAAGAATATTAGTTTAGAAGAAAATAGATTAGCTAAAGATAAAAATTATACTTTTATTTTAGAAAATAAAGATAATTTAAACAGTAGTGAATTATTATTAGTAGATTTTTTATTTAATAGAGTAGGAAATAAAACTAATCAAGATAATAAACCTATTTTTACAACTCATGATTTAAAGACATACGCGAATGGAACTAAGAGTTGTAGTGATTTTATTGCTAGTTATACCAAATGGCAAAATGATGTTACTAAAATTGGGAAAGAA
Organism: uncultured Bacilli bacterium; assembly: GCA_947632455.1. GTDB lineage: Bacteria > Bacillota_I > Bacilli_A > RF39 > UBA660 > Caccenecus. The sequence goes on along the minus strand of CANRPK010000008.1, from coordinate 33,835 downwards.
GAAGCTTTTTATGAATTTAGTGGAAAGCCTAAAATTATAGGTTGTATTATATTTATAATAAGTTTATGGATGTTTTGGTATGGTTCGGCAAATGGAGTGGATTTCTTACCAACAACTTTATTAATTTTTGTAGCTTTTATATTTTTAATTTATGCATTATTAGTTTTTAAGAAAACTGAAAAGGGTAGTTTACATTATGATAAATGGAAGGCATTTAAAAACTTTTTAGATGATTTTGGAGTATTTGAAATAAAAGAATTACCAGAAATTGCTTTATGGGAGAGATATTTAGTTTATGCGACTATTTTTGGTTTAGCAAAAAAAGTTCAAAAAGAAATGAATGTTAAGATTAAAGAATTAAATCTTGATAATTTAAATACATATGATTCATATCCGTCATATATTTATTTAGATTTAGGAGATTCTATTAGTAATTCTATAACTTCAGCAGTACATAGTGCTTATAATAGACAATCTGCTAATTATGCCAACACTCATTCTTCTTTATCAAGTGGTGGAGGCTTTGGAGGGGGATTTTCATCAGGCGGTGGCTTTGGTGGAGGTGGCTCTTCAGGTCATGGCTTTTAAAAAAAGCTTCTAGTTTTGACTAGAAGTTTTTAATTCGGGATAAATTATAGGACTAAATTCATGTTCAGTACTAGTGATATTACTATCAGCAAGATTTAATTCTTCCGTGTTAATAAGAAAATATTTATGATATAAATAATCTTTATTATCAGAACTTACGGGATCATCCCAAGTAAGATCAAGATGAAGCCATTCATTATTTAATTTAACCGCATTCCAAACATGCCCTTCAAGATTATTAGTATTACTTGTAGTTGCTACTTTAATATTTTCATAACCCATATTAGTTAGGAATAAAGCCATTAAATCGGTATAACCATTACAAGTAGCTAAATGATTAAATAATGCACCATAAGCATTATAACTTTTTATTTCTTTATTATTATCTAAATCATATTTAGTATTATTTATGATATAATCATGGATAGTTTTAATTTTATCATAATCTTCGGTAAGATCATCAGTAATTAAAGTATTAATTAAATTATTTATTTCTTCATTTAATTTAATAATTTCTTCTTCGGTATATAAATATTTTATTTTTAAATTTATTTCACCGGCATCAGATATGGTAGTACCTATACTAGTAAAAGAATTAAAGGGATGAACAAAATTATTTAAATGAGTTAGTAAGTTAGCATCAGTACTTAAAGTATTTATATCATCAAGACAGTTTTGATAAACTTTAGGACAATAAAAAGTAAAGTCTTTAGTACCATTATTGATAACTGTATAAATTATATTTAATAAATCTTGTTTACCATAAGGAGTGAAATCTTTAGTAGTGGAAACAAAATTAAAAGATAAATCTTTATAATAAGTATTAGGATTATCTAATTTATTAATACTGGGATGATTTAAAAAATTAATAATTGTATTGGTAATATTGTTTATATTTAATAAAACTAAAAGAATACTTAGAATACAAACAAAGGGGATAAACATTTTTTTCATACTAACACCTTAAAAATAGTATATCAAAAAAAAAAGAAGTTCACAATAAATTGTTACTTCATATTCTTTATTTTACTTGATAATCTTTTCTTTTGTCTATCAGATGTATTACTTTTGATTAAACCTTTACTTGTTGCTTGGTCTAAATATTTTTGAACATCTTTATATAAAGTATTAGCAGATTCCTTTTCACCACTAGCGATAGCTTTTTCAGTTTCTTTAATTAAATTTTTAACTCTAGCTTTAAGTTCATGGTTATTTTCAGTTTTTTTCGCTATTACTTTAATGGCTTTTTTTGAGCTTTTTATATTAGCCATGGGAACACTCCTTCCTGTCGTTTCAGTATCAATTCTATCAAAAAACTAGGATATTTTCAAGCTTTTTGTTATATTTATATGCGCTATCTTTAAATAAATTTAAATATTTTAGAATTTATTGACATTTTGGGATGATATGTTAAAATAAATAAATGAGATAGGGTGGGTTTATGGCAAATTTTATTGATGAACTTATAGCAAATGGTAAACTTACAAGAAACAATGCAGATTTTTTAAGTGATAGCTTAATTAGACTAACAGATGAATACTCTTTTTTAAAAATATCTCCAGAATTATGGTTACGGGTATTTAGACAGGTTGCATTAGATTATAAAGTAATCGAGGTAAATAAATATGTGTATGCAATAAGAAAAAGAGTAATAAATGTTATAACAACAAATTGTGCTAAACAAAATACAAGTATTTTAGATGCTTATTTAAATAAAGTAAAGGGTTCTTCCTATAAAAGAACTTTAAATATGTTTTTTAAATTTGTAAAAGATTATAGAATTAAATTTGATGAAGTTTATTTTCAAAAATTAAAAGATAATTCACCATTTTTTAAAGAAATAATTGATAGTTTTGGCGCTAATGATTTTAGTTTTAAACAAGTTTGTGATTTAATTTATGGAAAATATGATTTAGAAATATCACTTCGTCCTAGGGGAAAAGATTTAAATTGGGTTATTAATACTTTAACATATGTTTTAAATATTATGGGTATTACAGATTTATCTTGGGTAAAAAGTGAACAATTTTATAAAACAGAATATTATAAAAAAATTAAAATGATCTTAAGTAAATATGATAGTATTCTAAATATGCATGATGATTATGAAAAAATTATAGGAAAATATTCTTTAAGAAAATTTCACACTATAATCTTTAGTTTAAATTTAGATAAAATGAAAACTTTATTTGATGATTATATAAGATATAATAGTCTTAAAGAAACTAAAGATAAGGATATAGGAGTATTTAAATATTTGCAATCTTTATTATCAAAATATCAAAGTGTTAATGTAGATGAAAAAGTAATTGTTACACCTAAAGTACCAAAAGAAGAAGAAAAGCATGAAGAAAAAAAGGTTGTTAGACAAAAAAAGTATAAGAATATTTATGAATATATTTTAAAAGGAGAAGAATTAACTAGTCAAAAAAAGCAATTAATTGATAATATATTTAGTTCTATGCCTAAAGATATTCAAGAATTGATTATAGAATATTTTGCTGGAAATATAGTAAGTAATAGGAATATTAATTATAATTTAAGTAATATTAGAAATAAATATTTAGCACAACTGCAAGGAAGTAGTAAACGAGGCCGCTACCGAGATATTTATGAATATGTATTAGGGGATGATAGTACTAATCAAGATAAGAGGAAAATATTATTGGGATTATTAGCTAGATATGAAATAGAAAAAATTAATCTTTATTTTGCAAAAAAATTAGATGATAAAGAAAAAGCAAAAGTTAGAGCTTTAATGGCAAGAATTAGAAATGAATATTTAATTTTTGAGGAATCTGATAATTCTATAATGGCTAAAAATTACCAGGGAGTAGATGAATATTTATTAGATGATACTCAAGATTTAGAAAATATAGAAATGTTAGAAGAATTTTTAACTTCAGAAAATATAGATGAATTAAATGCTTATTTTAAGAAAACATTACCATTAAATAAAAGATTTGAAGTAAATAAAAAATTAGAAAAATTAAAATTAGATTTTAAAAAATTATTAATGACCAAAAAGAAATCTAAAAAAGAAAATAATGAGTTACTTTTTGATGATATATATAGCTATATATTAAGAGAAGATGCAAACAATAAGAAAAGAAGAAAGATAGTTGATAATCTCTTAGCTACCCAAAGTAAAGAAATTCAGCAGGAAATAAAAGATTATTATGCTAAAAAAGATTTGGGTAGAGATAGAAGATATATTGTGCAAAGAAGATTATCTTATTTAAGATATAAATACTATCATAATATTTTACCTACTTTAGAGACTTCTAAAAAAAGAGGTTTTAGAAATGTTTATGAATATGTTTTAAGAGAAGATGCGCAAGATGCAGAAAAAAGAAAAATTGTAGACCGATTATTAAAAAGTCGTTCTTTGGAGACTTTACAAAGTTTTGATGATTATTTTAATAGGCGCATAACTGATGAAAAATTAAAACATAATGCTTGTAATAATTTAACAGTTTTAAGAAAAAGTTATTTAAGTTTAATAAATGATGAAAAAATTAGAAAAAGAGGAGCTAAAGATATATATGAGTATATATTAAAAGAAGATTTTAAAGATTTAGAAAAAAGGGAAATGGTAGATCAGCTTTTAAAATTATATCCTCAAGAATTTTTAGATGATATAGAAGATTACTTTAATAAAAGAATAACTGATAAAAAATTAAGACAAAAAGTTGGTTCTAAATTACAAAATTTAAGATCAAAATATTTACGTTTATTGGAAAATAATATAAAGAGACAGGGCTTTTTAGATATATATGAATATATGTTAAGAGATGATGCTCAAAACATAGAAAGTAGAGAAATGTTAGATCAATTTTTAAAAACATTATCTAAAGAATATTATCAAAGAATAGAAGCATATTTTAATAGGACATTAACTGATACGCAAAAAAGGAGAGCTATATCAGGTAATTTACATATTTTAAGAGAAAGATATTTAAAATATAAAGAAAATAATGGGGAAATAAAAGAAACAATTTACAAGAATATTTATGAATATATACTTAGAGAAGATGTTCATGATTTAGAGAAAAGAGCGATTGTAGATCAAATATTAAAGACACAATCTATTGATATTTTAAATATTATTGAAGGTTATTTTAATAAAACTGTAACTGATAAAGAGTTAAGAAAAAAGGCTTCTAGTAAAATGTATTTTTTAAGAGAAAGATATTTAAAATATATTAGTGATAAAAAGAAAAAGCCTTTAACTAAAAATGGAAAATATAGAAATGTATATGAATATATACTTAGAGAGGATGCTCAAGATTTAGGAAAAAGAGCAATCGTAGATCAAGTTTTGAGTTCACAATCTATTGATATTTTAAATAATATTGAAGTTTATTTTAGCAAAGGAATAGAAGATAAAAAATTAAGATGTAAAATATCTTATAAGTTACACTATTTAAGAGAAAAATGTTTAGGTATATTATATAATACTAGAGATATGTATAAAGAAATTTATAATTTACTTTTAGCTTATTGTAATTATAGTTATCTGGAAGTAGATGAATTCTTAGCTAAGGAAAATCCCGAAGAATTAAATAGAATTGAATTAAATTTACAAAATAATTATGTTAATAGAGAATTATTAAATAGTTTACAAAATAGACTTATAGAACATTTATATTTAAAAAATAAGATTTATACTGTATTTCCTAAAGAAAATTTTAATTTGATTATAGCTAATATTTTAATTAGAAATTTGGATGAAAAAGAAAGAATTATTTTAAATAAATATTTGGAAAATGGAGAAGATAATCCTTTAGTTAAAAGAATAATTAAATTACTTAATAAAAGTTATGATTATTATTTGAAATATAATGTTTTACCTAATTATTATTATTTAGAAAATGTATTTATGAGTATTGATTTAGAATGGTTTAGAAAAGAATATTTTAAACTTTCAAAGACGAAAATAGATTTATATAAAGAGGCATTAGTTTTATTAGAATATAGATATATAATATTAGATACAGATATTGATTTTAAAACTTATTTAAAAATGAAAATAGAGGAAGCTAGAACTTTAGGATTAGGAATAGAAGAGTTATTTAATGAAATAAAGGAAGATATTATAGAAAAAGGTTATGTAAAATAATCTTTTTTTAGTTAGAATAAGTATAATTTTTAAATACTAGAAAATAATATAAAAAGGTGTTTAAGATGAAAAGGTTATTTATGGATTCTTCTAAAGTTATTAAAGATAATTTATATAAAATAGATGAAGTTAATTATGCAGGATATAGAGTAACTCATTTTAAAGTTGATCATAGTAATGAAAAAAAGCTTAAAAGAATTAAAGGGGATTACTTTGCTATTAATTTTGAATATGAAAAGTTATATGAAAAAGAAAAAAATATTAAAAAAGAATTGATAAAAATTTTGAAATTATTTTTTAAGGGGCAAAAAATAACTAAACCTTTAATAATTGGTCTTGGAAATTCTAGTGTTATTTGTGATAGTTTGGGGGTTAATACGACTAATAAAGTGATGGCAACAAATCATTTTACAGATTTTTTAAATTTACCAAAAGTAGCATTATTTAATCCTGAAGTTACAGAAAAAACCGGAATTAGTTCTTTTAGTTTAATTGAAATGGTGGTAAAGAAATTAAAACCTTCAGTTATAATTATGATTGATGCTTTAGCTACTAATATTGATGAAAATTTAAATAATTACATAGAGATAAATAATACGGGAATAATACCAGGAAGTGCAATTAAAGATAATAAAAAAATAGATAGTAAAACTTTTAATATTCCAGTAATAGCAATAGGGGTGCCTTTAGTTTTAGAAAGAGATCATAATTTATATACAACTCCTAATGTTAAAGAAGTCGTGGAAATATGTAGTAGAATTATTAGTGAGGCATTAAATGATTTATTTTTTTAAGTTATGGCTAATCTGGAATTAATTCCAAATCGGCCATTTTTTGGCTAATCTGGAGTTAATTCCATATTTGATAAAAAATATTAAGTATGTTATGATGATATTGGTGATACATATGAGTTATGAGAGAAATATCAAGGGAGTATTTCAAGAATATAATAAAATGTTTAAAACTATTTTACTTACAGGGCCAAGACAGGTCGGAAAAACAACATTTTTATTAAGTATTAAAGAAAAGCAAAGAAAGTATGTAACATTAGATGATTTAGAAGTTAGAAATTTAGCTATTCATAATCCTCAAGAATTTATGAAAATATATACACCTCCGGTAATAATAGATAAAATACAATATGCACCAAATTTATTAAGCTATATAAAAATAATATGTGACAATACTAATGAAACAGGATTATTTTGGCTTACAGGTTCTCAAAAAATTGAGTTAATGCGAGGAATAACTGAAACTTTAGCTGGAAGAATGGGAGTTTTAGAAATGAATTCTTTTTCTTATAGAGAAATTACGAAATCAAAATATTTACCTTTAGCATTGGATGATTTAACCAACAAAGAAGCAATATCTAAAAATTTGATATTAAAAAATATTTTAGATGGGGGAATGCCTGGTTTTGTTTTAAATAATATAAAAAGGGAATATTTTTTTAAGAGTTATATTAATTTGTATTTGGAAAGAGATATTCGAGAATTAAAACAAATTGAAGATTTAAATGCTTTTTATACTTTTTTGGTTTCAGTTGCTTCTAGGACTTGTCAAATTATAAATTATACTTCTATTGCGAATGATTGTAAAAAAGATATTAAAACTGTTCAAGCTTGGTTAAGTGTATTAGAAGCAACAGGTATTATAAAATTAATTTATCCGTTAAGAAAAGAAGAATTAAAAAGAATTACTAGTAATCCTAAATTGATTTTTTTAGATAGTGGATTATGTACGTATTTATGTGGTATTAATACTATTAAAGCTTTAGAAAATTATACAAATTTAGGATTTTTATATGAAAATTATATAATATCAGAAATAATAAAGGCAAATGATAATTATAGTTTAAATTATACAATTTCTTTTTATAGAGATAAAGATGGAAAAGAGATTGATTTAGTAATAAAAGATTATGATAATAATTATCATTTGTATGAAATTAAATATAAAAATAACGCTGATATAAGTATGATATCAACATTTAAGCTTTTAGATAAATTAAATGTAACTAGTGGAGGAATTATTTGTAATGCAGTAGAGTTAAAAGAGTTAACTGTAAATAATAAAATAATTCCTATAAGTAGTATTATTAGTTAGCAGATCTTATATAGATTTTTTTTTTATTTATCTAAATATTTGGGATTATCAATTCTTCCTAATAAATAATCGGCAGAAATATTATATTTTTTACAAATAGTATAAAGAAAAGGGGTAGCAATTAAATAACGATTTTTTTCATAACCACATATTACAGATTTACTAGTATTTAGAGTTTTTGCTAAACTTTCTTGAGTAAGTTTATTTTCTTTTCGAAATTCTTTTAATCTTGTTCCAGGTATTTCTTTATTTAAATTTTGATTATTTTCTTTATAGTTTAGAGTATCAGTTAAATTAAATAGATAATCGATAGAAACATTAAAATAATTACATATTGTAATTAAATGTTTGATGGGCATTACAACATATTCTCGTTCATATTGGCCATATACCTTTTTGTTTAAACCTAAGTATTTTGATAAGTCATATTGGCTGATATTGTTTATCTCTCTAATATTTTTGAGTTTTTCACTATATATCATGTTAATTCACCAAATTAATTTTCTCATGGTTATTCGTAAAATTAGCAAAAGGAATAAAATACCGAACTTTTTCTTGACTTTAATAATAACAGATATTATAATTTAAATATAAATTAGGAATTTCTAATAATATTGATAATGGAAAGGGAATAAGAGCAATGAAATTAGAAAAGTTGGAGGATAATACCTCCAAAGTAAAGGGAGTAATAATAGGGATATTACTAACTATAGGATTAGTAATATTAATAAACTATATAACAAGTTTAGCAAGATATAGAAATACCGAGAGTATAGAACTTGCAAGTGGAAATATAAGTTATAATAAAGCAGATCTAAATATAATAGCGATGTATCAAGAAAGCAGTTATAATAATCCCAGTAATGGATACATAGCTATAGATGAAGTACCAACAGGTAAATATAAGTTGAGTTCTAAAAGTTATTGTACAGTTCCAGAAACTGAAGATCATATAACAGATAATATGGAGTTTGTAGATGGAAATGTAGAAATAAAAATAAATAAAAGAGGGACAAAATGTTATGTATATTTTGATATGGATTATAAGGCAGATGATATGTTAGCAAAATTAGAAGCATCAAAACAAAGTACATATGAAAAAGCAGCAATGCCAAATCCAATAACAGGACCATATAATGTAGAAACAGAAAATTCAGAACATAAAGAGAAATTATATACAACTGAAGATAATTATGGAACAAGCTATGTCTTTAGAGGAAATAATAATGATGTAAATAACTGGGTAACCTTTGCTAATCATACATGGAGGATAATCAGGATAAATGGAGATGGAACATTAAGATTAATATATCAATGTGCAGAACCAAATTGTCAAACTACTGAAGGAGAAGAAACTCACATAGGAACAAGTATATATAAATCAGAAGCAATAGATGATAATACATATGTAGGATATTATTATGGTGAAGCAGGCCAAGAAACATATGATGCAACACATACCAATGCTCATCCAAGTACAATAGCTGAGGCGGTAAATAGTTGGTATACCGGAATAGGAGCAATGACAAATTATACTAAATATTTAAGTGGAGATACTGGATGGTGTAATGATCGAACTGTAGTAAAAGACATTTGGGAAGATTTTAATGGTAATGGTGCTGCTAAAGCTGCTACAGGATATGCATCAGCATCAAGACTACTTATAGAAGAAATAGATTGGAGAACAAAGCAATATCCAACGTTAAAGTGTGGAGCAGTTATGCCAGAGACAACTCCATCAGATAGTGTCGGATTTAGTGCTTTTAATGAAACAGATCCCAAAGCTTTAGCAAGAGATTTATTTACAATAATAGGTTCTAGCAATGGAAATAGAGCATTAAATGTTCCAGCAGCATTAATTACAACTGATGAAGTAGCGATGGCTGGAGGCTTTGCAGGAAGTGTTGCTAGCGAATGCTGGCTAAATATTAACCAAAACTATTGGACAATGTCTCCGTCACGATTTAATGCTGAATTGGATTATGCTGATGTTATGTATGTTCGTAATGATGGTATGATCCGTGTTGCAAGTACAGATCATGATTATAGTGTGCGTCCAGTAATTAACCTTAATGCTGATATTGAATTTAGTGGAGGTAATGGTAAATCAAGTAGTCCATTTATAGTAAAAACAAACATATAAAAAACTTGCCTATACGTCTTCTTCTTATTCTAAGTATAGGCAAGATATATTTATCAATGATAGGAACAGATCCTATCTTTTTTATTTATCTAAATATTTGGGCTCATCAATTCTTCCTAATAAGTAATCCGCGGATATATTATATTTTTTACAAATAGTATATAAAAAAGGTGTTGCAATAATATTTACTCCACGTTCATAAGAAGAAATAGTAGAAAAGGCTGTATTTAGGATTTGCGATAATTTAGTTTGAGTTAATTTATTTTCTTTTCTAAATTCTTTTAATCTTTTACCTGATAATTCTTTATTTAAATTTTGATTATTTTCTTTATAGTTTGTAATATCAGTTAAATTAAATAGATAGTCGATAGAAACATTAAAATAATTGCATAAATAATTTAAATGTTTAATAGGCATTATATAATCTTCAGTTTCATAATGACTATATAAGCCTTTGTGTATATTAAGAATACTTGCAACTTCCTTTTGATTATTGCCAACTCTTTCTCTTAATTGCTTTAATCTTTCATTATAGTACATATTATCACCATCTTAATTTTCTCACGAATAACTAATACTTTAAAAATTAGACGCGAAATAATGCAATTTTTCTTGACTTTGATAATAGCAGATATTATAATTTAAATATAAATTAGGAATTTCTAATAATATTGAGGAAAGGAAAGATATGAAATTAAAAGGGTTAAGTAAAGAAAAAGATAAGAAATTATTTATATATGGCTTTATAGTATGTGCAATATTATTTATAGTAATAAACTATATAACGAGTTTAGCAAGATATAGAAATACAGAAAGTATAGAACTAGCAAGTGGGAATATAAGTTATAATAAAGCAGATTTAAATATAATAGCCATGTATCAAGAAAAAGATAATAGTACATCTGAAGAAAAAGAATATGTAAGTATAAGTAAGATACCTACAGCAGGATATAAATTAAGTGAAGATAGTTATTGTGAAGTGGGTAACCAGAGGGTAGAAAAAGCAAAATTTACATTAAATGATGATGGCATAACTATAGCGAATTTACAAGAAAAAGGAACAAAATGTTATATATACTTTGATAGTTTAGTAAAAGAAATGTTAGGTAAATTAGAAACATCAAAAGGAAGTAAATATACCATAGATGCCATGCCAAACCCCATAACAGGACCATACGATGAGAGTACAGAAAATCTCGCAGGAAAAGAAAAACTATACACAACCGAAGATAATTATGGAACAAGCTATGTCTTTAGAGGAAATAATGATGATGTAAATAATTGGGTAACATTTGCTAATCATACATGGAGAATAATTAGAATAAATGGAGATGGAACATTAAGAATTATATTTCAATGTGCAGAACCAAATTGTACAGATACAACTGGAGAAAAAACTAATGCTTTTACGTCAGCTTATAAATCAGAGCCCGTGGATGACAATACCTATGTCGGCTATTATTATGGAACAGCAGCATCAGAAGAACAACTAAATCCAGCTTATGAAGAAGCGCATTCAAACTCAACACCAAGTAATATAGCAAAAGCTATTGATGATTGGTATAACGGAACAGGAGGAATGACAAATTATACAGACTATTTAGATGGAAGTACAGGATGGTGTAATGATAGAACTGTTGTTAAAAGTGTTTTGCCTAATTATAATGGAAATGGTACTGGTCAAACTGCAACAGGATATGCGCCAGCATCAAGATTAATTCCATCTGGGGGCTTTAGAACGAAACAATATCCAACATTAAAGTGTGGAGTAGAAATGCCCGAAACAAATCCATCGGATATAGAGGGATTTAAGAATTTTGATGAAATCAATCCAATAGCGTTAAATAGAGATTTATTTACAACCGAAGGTTCAGATAGAGGTAATGGTAAGCTTCCAGTTCCAGCAGCCTTAATTACAAGTGATGAAGTAGCAATGGCAGGAGGCTTTGGAGGAACAGCATCAACTGATTATTGGTTATATACTAACCAATATTATTGGACAATGTCTCCTATTAACTTTGATACTCATTATAAGTGGGTTAACGTATTTCGTGTGCATTCTGATGGTTACCTATACGTTGCTGGTGCGTATGGCACTTTTCCTGGTGCACGTCCAGTAGTTAATCTAAATGCTGATATAACATTTTTAGGAGGAAATGGTAAATCTGATAATCCATTTGTAGTAAATACAAGTAATTAAAAATATGCCTATACTGCTTTCTTATTCCAAGTATAGGCATATTTATCATTTTAAGAATATCTTGGATATTCTTTTTTTTATTTATTTAGATATTTAGGTTCATCAATTCTGCCTAATAAATAGTCGGCAGAAATATTATATTTTTTACAAAGAGCATATAAGAATGGTGTACCAATAAAATTTCTTTTAGTTTCGTGGTGAACTATAATTGATGAAGATATTTTTATTGAATTAGCTAGTTCTTTTTGAGTTAATTTATTTTCTTTTCGAAACTCTTTTAATCTTATGCTTGATAGTTCTAAATTCATTTCAGAACGATGGTTTTGATAATTGTATTCATTATTTAAATTTAATATATAATCAATGGATACATTAAAAAAATTAGCTATTTGATTTAATCTTTTAATAGGAATAATATCATATTGTTGTTCAAATTGGTTATAGGTACTTCTTTTTATTCCAATCGCATCCGCAATTTCTTGTTGACTAATTTTTTTACCAACATTACTATATTCTCTTAATTCTTTTAAACGATCTTTATAGTTCATATTACCACCAATTTAATTGTCTCACTTTTAAATTTAGAATAAATAAATTGACTGTTATTGGAAAGTTTTTCTTGACTTTGAGTATAGCAGATATTATAATTTAAATATAAGTTAGGAATTTCTAATAATATTGAGGAAAGGAAAAAAATGAAAATAGAAAGGTTAGATACAGATAGTAAAATAAACAAGATAATATTTGTAGTAGGATTTATTCTAGCAATAATATTAGTAATAGCAATAAATTATATAACCAGTTTAGCAAGATATAGAAATACAGAGAGTATAGAACTAGCAAGTGGAAATATAAACTACAATAAGGCAGATTTAAACATAATAGCGATGTATCAAGAAAAAGATGATAGTACATCTTTAGAAAAAGAATATGTAAACATAAATAAAATACCTACAGTAGGATATAAATTAAGTGAAGATAGTTATTGTGAAGTAGGTAATAAGAGGGTAGAAGAAGCAGAAATAATATATGATGGACAATATATTGGAGTAAATAAATTAAGTGAAAAAGGAACAAAATGTTATATATATTTTGATAGTTTAGTAAAAGAGATGTTAGGAAAATTGGAAACATCAAAAGGAAATAAATATACCATAGATGAAATGCCAAATCCAATCACAGGGCAATATAATGCTGAAACAGAAAATCCCGAAGGAAAAGAAAAATTATATACCAGTCCAGATAATTATGGAACAAGTTATGTGTTTAGAGGAAACAACAATGATGTAAATAACTGGGTAACATTTGCTAATCATACATGGAGAATAATCCGAATAAATGGAGATGGAACATTAAGATTAATATATCAATGTGCAGAACCAAATTGTCAAACTACAGAAGGAGAAGAAACCCAAATTGGTAATAGTGCATATAAATCAGCACCATATGATGATAACACTTATGTCGGATATTATTATGGAACAGCCCACACAGATGAAAAACCAAATCCAACTTACGAGGAAACACACTCAAATTTAAAACCTAGTACAATAGCTCAAGCTATTAATGATTGGTATAACGAAACAGGAGCAATGGGTGATTACACAGATTATCTAGATGGAAGTACAGGATTTTGCAATGATCGAGTAGTAGTAAAAGGAAATGTAGATGGACATGAAGGAAACGGAACTGGTCAATCAACAAGCGGATATGCGTCAGCATCAAGAATAATGGCAAAAGGAAGGTGGAGAAAAAAACAATATCCAACGTTAAAATGTGGAGTAGAAATGCCTGAAACAAATCCTTCAGAAGAAGATGCTTCAATGAGCTATTCAAATTTTGCCATTAATGAAAAAGATGTTAAAAGAGATTTATTCACAACCGAAGGTTCAGATAGAGGTAATGCGAAACTTTCAGTTCCAGCTGCATTAATCACTAGTGATGAAGTAGTAATGGCCGGAGGCTTTGGAGGTACTATTGGAACGGATTATTGGTTATATGTAAACCAATATTACTGGACAATGTCCCCACTTAGCTATCCCGAAAGTGAAGAAAAGGCATTTATATTCATTGCGTATAATAATGGTAATCTAAGTAGTGCTTGGGGTGTGAATTTTACTGCTCCTACAGTGCGTCCAGTAGTTAATCTGAAGGCTGATACAACATTCTCAGGAGGTAGTGGTAAATCATCTGATCCATTCGTAGTAAAAACTAACATATAAAAATATGCCTATGCTGCTTTCTTATTCCAAGTATAGGCATAATATATTTATTTAATAGGCTTTTAGCCTATTTTTTTTGACAAAATATTTAATTTTTATTTTGTATAATAGATTTGGTGATAAGATGAAAAGGTTTATTGCTAGAAAGAAAATTAAAATGCCTAGATATAAAGTTATAGGTATAAAGATATTTATAATTTTAAGTATATTATTGGGATTAAATATATTAGTTAATATGTATATAGATTTATTTTTAAATAAAGATACTTTAAATGTTTTAAATTTAAATGCTTTTGGATTAGATAAATACTATATATATAATAATTTATTATATAAAAATAGTTATGGTATGAATATATATTTTGATAAATTAGTAAGTAGTAACAATAATAATTTGACAGAATTTATAATAAATACTGAACCAATTATATATATTTATAATACTTTTCAAACTGATAAATATTTAAATAAATATTATAATTCTTATAATATAGAGCCAGTAATTACACAAGCAAGTTTAATACTACAAGAATATTTAAAAAATGCGGGAATAAATTCTATTGTAGAAGTTAGTAGTGTAGCTAAAGTGTTAAAAGATAATAATATTGATTATACTCTTAGTTATAGGGGATCAAGAATATTACTTAATAATGCTAAAAATACTAATAGTTCTTTAAAATATTTTATTGATATACAACTATCAGATAAAAGCTATGAAGATACAACATGTTTTAGTAATGATATTAGTTATGCGAAAATATCATGGATAGTAGGAACGGATAATAACAATTATTTAAAAAATAAAATGGTTATGGAAGGTATAGATGAAAAGATAAGAGAAATAAATAGTTGCATATCAAATGGGATTAAAGAACAAGGGGGAGCGGGTTATCATGGAGTTTATAATCAAGATTTTGATCCAAATGTAATGTTAGTAGTGGTAGGTGGTAAAAATAATACGATTGAAGAAGTTAATAGAACTTTAAAGATATTAGCTAAAGCTTTAGCTACATATATAGGAGGATAAAAATGGGTAAAAAAAAGAAAAGTTTATTTTTTAAAGTTTTATGTTTATTATTTTTAGTATATGTGGCTTTATCGATTGCTTATGAAAGTGGTTATTATACGACTAAGGCTCGTAATAGAGTATTAATGACTAAAGAAGCAATGGAACAATTTGAGGAAGATTTAAAAAATGGAGAAATGGTAGATTTAAAGACATATTTAAAAGAAGATAAGGTTGATTATTCAAATAAAATTACAAAAGTAGGGAATAAACTTAGTAATAGTATAAGTGAAGTTCTTACTAATGGAATTAGTGGATTATTTAAGACTTTAAAGGGGCTTTTTTGGTAAACTAAAAAAAATGATAGTTTTTTTTGAATTTTATTAGTATAATTAGATTAAGAGGTGATCTTATGCGTATAATTGTTAGCGCAGGAGGTACAGGAGGACATATATATCCAGCCTTAGCAGTTATTGAAAAATTAAAGCAAAAGGATAAAAAATTAGAGGTATTATATATTGGAACTCATAATAGGATGGAAAGTGAACTTATTCCAAAAAGAAATATAAAATATGAGGGTATTGAGATATATGGTTTTTCCAAAAATATATTAAGAGATTTTAAAAATGTATTTTTAATTAATAGAAGTTATAATAAATGTATAAAAATAATGAAAGAATTTAAGCCAGATTTAGTTTTAGGTTTTGGGGGTTATGTAACGTATCCAGTATTAAAAGCAGCTAAAAAGCTTAAAATTAAAACTTTTTTACATGAGCAAAATAGTATTGTTGGTAAAACAAATAAGATGCTTGCTAAAGATACGGATTTAGTCGCGGTTTCTTTTTTATCGACAATGAATAAATTTAAGAAGGCTAAAAAAGTAGTTTATACGGGTAATCCTTGTGGAGAAGCAGCACTTAGTGCGAAAAAAATTAAGAAAAGTGATTTAGGATTAGAAGAAAATAAAAAGCTAGTTATAGTAGTTGCGGGTTCTTTAGGTAGTAGTTCGATGAATGAAAAATTGAAAAGTTTCTTAGAACTTAGTCGTAAAGGTAGTTATCAAGTATTATATATAACTGGTAAGGGACATTATGAGGATTTTACTAAAAATGAAGATTTTGGTACTAATATAAAAGTAGTTCCTTATTTAGATAATTTAGCAGGATTAATGCATAACGCGGATTTAATTATTACAAGAGCGGGTGCTAGTACAATGAGTGAAATATTAGCGCTTAGTTTACCTGCAATATTTATACCTAGTCCTTATGTAGCTAATAATCATCAATATTATAATGCTAAAGAGATTGTAGATAATAATGCGGGAGAAATGATTTTAGAAGAAGAATTAGATGGAGTTAAATTATACAAGATGGTTGAAGAATTATTAAATGATAAACAAAAATATGATATATTAAAAATGAATTTAAAAAATTTAGGAAAGTCAGATAGTAGTGAGGCTATTGCCAAAGAAATTGAGGAAATAATACATGAATAACATTCAAGACGTTTTAGTTATAGAAGATGCCTCTATTACTAATACATATAATTTAAAAGTAAAAGCTAAATATTTAATTAAAGTAAAAAGTATTAAAGGATTACAAGAAGTATTAAAATATTTAGAAGAAAAAAAGATTGATTATTTTATCTTAGGTGCTGGTTCTAATGTTATATTAGATGAATATTTTAATGGAGCTATAATTAAATTAGAGTTAGATAACATTAAAATTGAGGATCAAATGGTTATAGCCGAGGCTGGATGCATGATGGGCAAGCTTTCTTTTAAGACTGTTGCTAAATCTTTAAAAGGTTTAGAATGGGCTGCTAATATCCCGGGAACAGTCGGGGGAAGTATTGTAGGGAATGCGGGAGCTTATAATTCAGAGATATTCGATAATTTAGTAAGTATAAAAATATTAAATGAAAATTTAGAAATAGAAGAATTAAGCAAAGATAAAATAGAACATAGTTATCGCTATACTAGTTTAAAATCACGAAAAATAATTGTTTTAGAAGCTACGTTTTTACTAGAAAAAGGAAATAAAGAAGAATTAGAAAACATAATGAAAGATAGATGTGAAAGAAGAAGAGATACTCAACCTTTAGATATGCCTTCAGCAGGTTCAGTATTTAGAAATCCTGAAGGAGATTATGCTGGAAGATTAATTGAAGAAGCGGGACTTAAAGGTTATGCGATTGGTGGGGCTAAAGTATCAGAAAAACATGCCAACTTTATTGTAAATACTGGAGGTGCCTCTAGTAATGATATAAAAAATTTGATAAGATTAATACAGAGAGTAGTTAAAGAAAAATTTAAGATAGATTTAATATTAGAACAAGAACTCGTTGAATGGAAGAATTAAAATGCAGAAAACCGTAAAAAAAGTAAGAATAAATTTTAAAGCTTTAATTTTCTTATTATTAGTTATTTACTTAATAGGAATGCTTTTATATACTTTTTTTACAATTAGAGTACAAAATATTTATATTAATAATACGCATCTACTTACTGATAATGAAATTATTGAGAAAGCAGAACTTAAAGATTATCCAATTTTATTTAAAGTAAACCCAAGAAAGATCGAAAATAATTTAGCACAATTAGAATTAGTTAGTGATGTTAAAGTAAAGAAAACTTTATTGGGAAAAGTGATAATAGATATTACGGAGGCTAAGCCATTATTTTATGAGAGAAGTTCTAATAAAATAATACTTAGTAATAAAAAAAGTGTAGATACCAAAGATATATATTTAGGAATACCTATTTTAGTAAATTTTGTACCTAAAGATTTATTAAATGATTTTATTGAAGCTTTTAATAAAGTTAATCCGGATATTATAGGAATGATTAATGAAATTGAATATAATCCGGATATAAATGAAGATGTAGTAATAGATAATGAACGATTTAAATTAAGAATGAATGATCAAAATATTGTATATATTAATACTTTAAATATGAATAGATTAAATAATTATATAGAAATATATGCCTCTATTGCAAGTGCAGTAGATAATAAAAAAGGAACTTTATATTTAGATAGTTATTTAAGTGAAAATAATTTATTTACGCCATTTGGAAATAATGGTGGAGTTAATGTGGGGGATACGGATAATGGAGAATAAGAATTACCAGAAAGTTTTAGAAGATATGGTAAAAAATTTTACTTATAAACCAACTTTATTATTACATAGTTGTTGTGGACCTTGTTCTACGCAGGTTATAAATTTTTTAAAAGATTATTTTAAAATAACAATTTATTATTATAATCCTAATATTGAACCATATTTAGAATATGAAAAAAGAAAACAAGAACAAATTAAGTTTATGCAAATGTTTAATGAAGAAGAACCAACTAATAAAATAGAATTTAGAGATGTAGATTATAATCATGATGATTATGAAAATGTGGTTTTAGGATTAGAGAATGAACCTGAAGGGGGAGCTAGATGTAATAAATGTTTTTATTTAAGACTTAAAAAGACTGCTTTGGAAGCCAGAGAAAATAATTTTGAATATTTTGGGACAACTTTAACGGTAAGTCCTCATAAAAATAGTAAAATTATAAATGAAATAGGAGAGGCTTTAGAAAAAGATTTAGGGATTAAATTTATTTATGGAGATTTTAAAAAAAATGATGGCTATAAAAAAAGTATAGATTATAGTAAGAAATATAATTTATATCGCCAAAATTATTGTGGTTGTCATTATGCAAGGAGTGATATTAATGATAGATAAGTATATAGTTTTATTAACTTTTATTCCTTGGATCTTATTTTTTATAATAAGTGGAGTAAGAAATTTAAATAATAAAAAAGAAATAGTATTTAGTTTTAAGTATTTAAAAGATAATTTTTTTAATATATTTAGATTAGATTTATTATTTTTAGTAGGAGTTTTCTTTTATTTTGCGTCTTTTGAAAAAGAATTTGTCGATAAATATTTATTTTTGGTTATGAATTTATATTTATGTGTAAATAGTATTTATGAAAAGAAAAAAGAATTTAAAAAAGGATTTTTAAAAAATAATGTTATAGAATTAATATTATTATTTATTATAATGTTAGTACCATTTTTAATATATTTTATAAAGAATGATACTATTTTGACTTATAAAATTATGCTTATATATTTAGTATTAGAATATTTAATGGTAATAGTAGTTAGTTTTTTAGGAAAGTTATTAAAAAAGAAAAAAAGATAATCAGTTAGATTATTTTTTAAGCTTCTAATTCTTCATCACTAGCTATATCAATAGTTTTTAAGATTTCTTCCATAGTAGTTAGACCCATTATAACTTTTTCTAAGCCATCTTCAAACATAGTTGTAATATCGTTTTTAGAATTATATACTAATTTACGTATTTCTTTACGACTTTCATTAGTGGTTATAGCATCACGAATAGCTTCATTAATAGTTAATACTTCATGAATAGCTAAACGTCCTAGATAGCCATGATGACAATCTTTACAACCGACTGGGGTATATATTTCATTAACTTCAATACCTAAATGTTTTTTGATTAGTTTTTTTTCATAACTAGTAGTTGGTCTAGTAGTGCGACATTTAGGACAAAGTTTTTTAACTAATTTTTGAGAAATTATACCAGTTAGAGCAGAACCTAATAAATAGCGTTCAACATTCATGTCAATTAATCTTTCAATGGTAGTTAGAGAATTATTAGTATGAATGGTAGATAAAACAATATGACCAGTAATAGAGGCTCTAACAGCAATACGTGCAGTTTCATCATCTCTTATTTCTCCGACCATAATAATATCAGGATCTTGACGTAAAATACTTCTTAGGGTATTAGAGAAAGTAAGACCTATATCACTTAAAACTTGAACTTGATTAATATTTTCAATTCGCATTTCAACAGGATCCTCGACAGTAATTATATTTTTTTCTTTTTTATTTAATTTTTGTAAAATAGCATAAACAGTAGTAGATTTACCTGTACCGGTAGCGCCCGTGACTAAAATTAGACCATTAGGATTTTCCATTATTTTGGCTAATTTATGAAGATTTTTTTCAGAAAAGCCAAGATTTTCTAAACCAGTAAGGCTCATAGAATAGTCGAGAATACGAATAACTATTTTTTCACCATCAATCGTGGGAAGGGATGATACTCTTAAGTCTAAAGAAGTTTTATCTAAACTATTTTTAATAGCGCCATCTTGAGGAAGTCTGGTTTCGGTAATATTCATACCACTTATTATTTTAATTCTAGTAATAACATTCTTTTTTAAAATATTAGGTATTTGAGCATAGTCTTCTAATTCACCATCAATTCTAATACGAACCATTAAGTTATAAGGGTTTGGATCGAAATGAATATCTGAGGCTTTTTTCTTGATGGCATCAATAATTATTTCATTAACTATTTCAACGATAGAATTTTTTTCAAAATCAAATTTGCGCATGTATCAATCAACTACCTTTATTATATTTAATTATACAATAAATATATGGTAAAAACAATATTTTTAAGAAATAAGCTTGTTAGTCAAATTATTATAAGTTATAATTGGAATAAGGGGAGGTTTTATGGAAAATATTAAAATAACATATCAATCATTAGAAAAATATATAGAAGATTTTGGAAGAGTTAATTTAGTTAGAGATGGTTTAAAATTAAGTATTTATTTTGCACCTAATTTAGATGTTTATTTAGCTATTAATGGAGGTAATAATTCTAGTTTTATAATTGGAAAAGATAGTGCTTTAATATATGATTATTTTGATAAATTATATAATGATATTACGAATTATAATATTTATCCATTTAATGAAAAAGAAATACTTAATCGAGCTGAAATGGAAGAGCGGGATTATCATAAAGTTTTAGAGGATGCTCAAAGATTTTATCAAGAAAGAAGAGATTTATTAAAAGCAAAAGCTAAATGGAGTGATTTAGTAAAAGATGGAGTAATTAATTGGAGTAGTGATGATTACGATCGAGATGTGGCTCCAAAATTTAAAATTGAAAAAAGAAAGAATGCTTATATAATTACTTTTTTGGTAGAAAAACCACAAAATCCTTTAGAAATGGGATTATTTAATTATAATAATATTTCGGTTAGAGTTAGAATGTCAGGTTCAAGGTATGATCCTTTTAATCAAACCTTTATGAATTTATATACTAATTTAAAAAATTTAGCTTTAGAAGAAGGACAACAAATAAGTATAGATGAATATTTAATTAGACAAAGAGTTTTAAAGGGAGAAGATTTAAAAAAAATTTTACTGGAAAAGTAAATTTTTTTTATGATAAATTAATTTAAAAAACTACTATCTATTGTAAAATATTTATGATATAATTATGAAATGAAAATGGAGGGAAGACTTGTGAACAATAATTTTTTAATTCCCGCAAATTCAAAGAAGTCCCAACTTATTTTAGGTTTTTTTACCTTAACTGATATAATATTATTTGGTAGTGGTGTGGGAGTTACCCTTTTATTACTAATTTTAGTGCAAAGTGCTGATTTGCCTATAATGCTTCTAATTTTAAGTCCAGCCTTAGTTACAGCATTTTTAGTACTTCCAATTCCATATTATCATAATGTTTTACAATTTATTATAAATCTTTATACTTATTTTAGTGGAAGAAGAAGATATATTTGGAAAGGTTGGTGTTTAAATGGCGAAGATGAGTAGTGGTTATACCGAAGATTGGTTGCCAATTAAGCAAATATTAAACGGGATGATTCAACTTGATACAGGAGAATATGTAACAGGTGTTAAAGTTATGCCAAGAAATATATTTATTGCTGATCAAGGATTACAAAATGCAATTATAGGTAATTTAAGAAATTTTTATAATTCTATAAATTTTGAATTTTGGCTTATTATTGCAGATAGACCAGTAGATATTGGAGTATATTTATCACAACTTCAAATTCTTTATAATAACGCTAATAGTCAAGTTGAAAAAAAATTAATAATGGAAGATATTAATAAAGCCAATATGTTTATGAGTGCAGAATATAATGTAGTTGATACCGAATATTTTATCTTATTTAAAGAGAAAAGAATGGAGTTAATTCAAAAGAATTTGCATACTTTAATTAGTGGTTTAGCAAATTCTGGGCTTAATTCAGCGCAAACAAGTAATGATGATTTAAGAACAATATTAGATAATTTCTTAAATGGTGGTAATCATACTGCTTTTGGGACGGTGATGAGCTAATGAATATAAAGAGTGAAGTAGCACCTAAGGGAATGGAATTTATGCCAACAGAATTTACTTTAGGTGGTAAATATTGTACAATTTTTACAATTATTAGTTATCCTAAGAGTGTTTATATTGGTTATTTATCTGATATTACAAGTATAAGTGGAGTTAAAGTTTCAATTAAACATATTCCGATTGAATTTAGTACTTTACAAAGAATGCTTAATAAAGAAATTGCTGATTTAAAGATGCGTTACCAAAATGAAAGAGATAAAACTATTCAAGAGAGAATTAGACAAGATTATGAATCTTTAGAGCAATTTATTTCAATGCTTGCGGCTACTCAGGCACGAATTTTTGATTTTCAAATGCATATTATGGTAAGTGCAGATTCTAAAGAAGAATTAGATCTTAAGAAAATGCAAGTTAGAACTTATTTGGATGCTTTAGGTATGCGAGGAATAAGTTTAATGTTTGAACAAGAAAAAGTTTTACAATCTATTATTCCAATATTCCCTAAACAAGATATTGAAAAAAGAATTGGAACACCTATTCCTTCAATTACGGTCGCAGCTATGTATCCTTTTGTTTTTGATAGTATTAAAGATCCAGGAAATGCAACTTTATTTGGAGTAGATTTTTCTGGTGGTGTAGTTTTATTTAATCAATTTTTATATCAAATAAAAAAAGAACATAATCGTAATAATGCCAATATGATTTTACTTGGTACTTCTGGTTCAGGTAAATCTACTGCGGCTAAATTATTATTAAGAACTCATTTAAGAAATGGCTGTCGAGTTGTTTGTATCGACCCTGAAGGTGAACTTGAAGAAATGACTAAAGGTTTAGGGGGAGATTTCTTAGACTTAGGCAAAGGTGGAGATTTTGGAATGATTAATCCCCTTGAAGTAGTCATGGACGCGGATGAAGAAGAAATTTCTCAAGGTCTTGGTTATACAATTTTAACTAGAACTTTACAACAATTAAAAGCTTTTATGAAATATCTATATCCTGATATTGAAGAAGATGTTCTTACAATGTTTAGTGAAGTAGTTCAAGATACTTACAAACGTTATAAAATTGATTTTGATAGTGATTTTTCGACTTTTAATACGGCTGATTTTCCAACCTTTGATGATGTATATGCTACAATTAAAGGAAGAATGTTATCAATGCCGGATGCAACTAGAGAAAGAGATGTAATTGAAAGATTAGAGCTTAAAATTAGACCACTTACAAAAGAGTTACGTTACTATTTTACTGGACATACAACAATAAAATTTAATAGTGATTATATTGTCTTTAATATTAGAGAATTAATGAATAGTGATGAAAATATTAAAAATGCTTTATTCTTTAATATTTTGAAATATGCTTGGGGCTTATGTTTAGATAAAGATGTTAATACAGTTATGATGGTTGATGAAGCTCATGTACTTTTATCAAGTAGAAATGAGTTAGGAGCAGAATTTTTAGCACAAATTCAAAGACGTTCAAGAAAATACAATACTGGTACAATTATTATAACTCAACAACCTACAGATTTTGCTGCGCCTAATATGATAGTTCATGGTAAAGCAATATTTGATAATGCATCTTATTATTTAGTCATGGGACTTAGAAAACAAGCTGTTGATGATTTAGCACAATTAATAGATTTAAATGAATCTGAAAAAGATAGTATTAAATATTACAATCAAGGAGAAGCATTATTTATTTGTGGTAATCGAAGAATGCGAATAAATGTAGTGGTAACACAACAAGAATTGGATTCCTTTGGATCTGGTGGAGGTTTATAAAAACCTCTTTTTTTGTTGGTAATTTGTAATAGTTCGGTTTTTTAAAAAGTCATATATTAAATTAGAAAGGAGATAAAATTGAATAATTTACAAAAAGCTCAACAATTAATTAATTGTTATCAACAACAACATCCTTATACTGGGGGATGCTGTTGCTATGGTCCAACAGGACCTACTGGACCAACAGGCCCAGCCGCCGCTACTATAAGCGTTGGAACTACAACTACAACCGCTCCTGGAAGTCAAGCAACAGTAGTAAATGCTGGTACTTCTTCTAATGCTATTTTTAACTTCACAATACCTCAAGGTGAAGTGGGGCCAACAGGTCCAGCAGGATTAACTGGCCCAACAGGCCCTCAAGGTTTAGTAGGACCACAAGGAGAAATTGGAGCAACAGGCCCAACTGGACCTACAGGACCAATAGGATTAACTGGCCCAACAGGGCCTCAAGGTTTAGTGGGTCCTCAAGGAGAAGCTGGAGCAACAGGTCCAACCGGACCTCAAGGAGAAATAGGTCCAACAGGACCAGCTGGAGCCGATGCTCTAACTCCAACTATAACTATAGGTACTGTAACTACTGGAGCTCCTGGAACTGATGCTACTGCCGAACTCACTGGGACTGCTCCAAACTACACTTTAAATCTCACTATTCCTCAAGGACCTACTGGCCCTGCGGCTGCTTAACTTTTTAAAAACAAATAAAAAAATATATTATAATAAAAGACATCTATATATTATTTAACGCTTGCACATTGGTTTAGGTGCTTATGGTGGTCGTTATAATATAGGAGCACTTTAGCTTTACAAACTAGTGTCCCTGCAGCGGTAGATGGAGAAATTACATTGGCTACTTTAACGGTTAAAAAATTAAATTAGGAAAGTACTTTAAGTATTTTCCTTTTTAAGTTCTAGGATATGAGGTAGAGCTTATAATTTAGTAGGTGATTTTTTTTGAATAAATATAAAGTATGTGTTTATGCTATATGTAAAAATGAAAGTAAGTTTGTTGAACGTTGGGTTAATTCAATGAAAGAAGCAGATCAAATATATGTATTAGATACTGGTTCTAGTGATGATACAGTTAAGTTACTTAAAAGTTTAGGAGTAAAAGTCAAAGTTGAAGAGATAAAACCTTGGCGTTTTGATGTAGCAAGAAATAAAGCATTAGATATGGTCCCGGAAGATACAGATATTTGTGTTTGTACCGATTTAGATGAAGTTTTTGATGCTGGTTGGCGAGAAAAGATGGAAGATGCTTGGAGTAAGGGAGCGGATAAATTAAAATATTATTATATTTGGAGTTTTGATGAACAAAATAATCCGGCGGTAACTTTTTATATTGCTAAAGTTCATAAAAGAAAAGGATATAAATGGCTTCATCCAGTTCATGAAGTTTTAAATTCGATTGAGGGAGAAAAAGAAATAATCGCGGATGAAGTTGTTTTAAAACATTATCCGGATTTAACTAAGTCTAGACAAAGTTATTTACCTTTATTAGAACTTAGTGTGGAAGAAGATCACTTAGATGATAGGAATAGGCATTATTTAGGACGAGAGTATATGTATTATGGTAAATGGAATGAAGCAATAGATACTTTAATTAAACATTTAGAGTTACCTAATGCAACATGGAAGCCAGAAAGATGTGCATCAATGCGATTTATTGCTCGGAGCTATTTAGGATTAAAAAGAACTAGAGAAGCTGAAATGTGGTATAAATTAGCAATTAAAGAGGAACCTAATATGCGAGAAGCTTATGTAGAACTCGCAAGTTTAGATATGGATTTAGGAAAAATGGAAGAGGCTTATAAATTATTAACTGAGGCTTTTACAATTAAAAATAGAGATTTAGTTTATATAAATGAAGCTTTTTGTTGGAATGATTATATTTATGATATTATGGCGATTGTTTGTTATAATTTAGGGTATTATCCAGAAAGTTTAGTAAATATTAAGAAAGCTTTGGAAATAGCTCCTAATAATGAAAGATTAAAAGAAAATTATAAATTAATAGCAAGTAGTTTAAATTTTAAAGAAAATTAGATAAAAGTATTTATTTTATTGGTAATTTATTGTAATATATTTATATTAAGGAGTGGATATATGTTTTGTGAGAAATGTGGCACAAAAAATGAAAATGATGCTAGATTTTGTGAAAAATGTGGAAATAAATTAAGTAATAATAAAAATGAACTTATGGAAAAGTTTAGTAAATTACCTAAAAAGACAAAAATGATTATGGGTAGTGTTATATTAATTGTTATATTAGCTATTATTATTTTAATAATTTTACTAAGTAATCCTTTAAAAAGAGTAAGTGATAATTTAGATTATTATTATGCTAATTATAAAGAAAATGATGTAAAAGAATTAAGAGTAGTAGCGGAGATATTAAATAACAATAAAAATGATCAAGAAGTTTTAGGTAAAATTGAAAAAATAAGTGAAGATAAAATAAATGGTTGGGTTAAGAATTTTAATACTAATTATAAAAATAAAGAAGTCTTAGCTAATTCTTATCAAAGAATAAAAAGTATCTTAAAAGCTATATATGAGTATTATGATGGTAGTAATTATATACTTAATTATGAAGATTATCAGAATCATTTAGAAACATTAAGTGAATTATATAGTTCAAAAATAAATTATTTATATGGTTCAGTAGAAAAAGATGAATATTCTAAATATGCTTATTTTGAAAGAGTAATTGAACAAGATTCTTATTATAAAGAAGCAAGAGATTATATTGCTAGTTATGTAAAAGAAGAGCTTGAAGATTTTTTAACTAAATATGATGATATATTAGAAGCTGATGAAAAAGTTATAAACGAAGAATTATTAGATGATTATTTAGAACAATTAAAATATTTAGAAGAAAATAAGATCATTAATAATGTAGATTTAAGTAGTACTGAGGAATATCAAAAAACTTATGAAGATACTGTTAATAAAATAGTTGAGGCTTTAAAAGTTATTGTAGCGCAAGATGAAGAAAATTTAGATTATAATCAAGCTTATGATTTAGTAAAATCAGTAAAAAAAGTTATTAAAGATGAAGATAAAAATGCAGAATTAGAAAAATTAGAAAGTTCTTTAGAAAAGAAATTACCAGATAATTTAGTGGATAAATATGTTGTGGAATATCATAATAGTTATGATTCTAGTTATGGAGTTAATATTAAAGATAATCAATATGAAAGTTATATTCAATTTAGCTTCAATAAAGATGGCGGCTATAGAATTTATCGCTTAAATAAATATTATAGTAAATTTAGAGCTAAAATTGTCGTGGGAGATAATTGGCCAGGAGATTTTAAAGGTGAGATAGTTATTACAAGTGGTTCTAAAGAATTATTTAGAAGTAAAGAAATAACTAAAGAAAGTAATTTTATGGCGGATATTGATATTGATATTACTGATGTAGATGATATGAAAATAGAATTTGTTACTACTAATGATGGAGGATTAAACGGATATTATCTATATATAGTAGAACCATATTTATATAAATAGTGAGGAGTGTTTAATATGCCAAGAAAAGCAAAAAATAATGAAGAAGTAAAAGTAGAAAAGAAATTTTGTACTAAATGTGGTAAAGAATTAGGGGAAAATGAAGTATGTGATTGTACTAAAGAAGAGGTAGCAGTAAGTGTTAATACCGATGTTATTGTAGATTATGTAAAAAATGTAGTTAATACAATTATAGGTATGTTTAAAAAACCAATGGATACTTTAGATGAAAGAATTAAGGAAAATAAGCTTAGACATAATATGATATTATTAGTAGCGATGGCAATAAGTTTTGCTTTATTTATTACAGGTTCTTTTTCAACAATAATGAATTTCCTTAGTATTTTATATCAAAGAATTGTTGATGCAGAACTAGTAGTTCCTTACTTTAAGATATTTGTATTTTCAGCAATAATAAAATTTATATTATTATTTATTCCGATTGCTATGGCTTTTTTAGGAATAAAAATATTTAGTGATAAAAAATTAAGTTTTAAAGATATGTTAGCATTATATGCAGTAAGTTTTTCACCAATGATATTATGCTATCTTGTTATGTTTATTACTAATTATTTTAGTATTTTAGGAATTATTGGTAAAATATTTGGAGTAGTTGTCTATTTTGCTTGTTTATTTAACTTTATGTTAAAATATATTAAAATGGGTGGGTTTAAAGAAAATACTCAAGCTTATGTTTTAACAAGTGTTACTTTAGCAAGTTTAGTATTAATATTTGCGGTTACTAGTTTCTTTCTTAGTAATTTTACTAGTAATATTATAAAAGATGGATACAATAATTCTTATTATGATATTAATAATTGGTAAAAGTTTTGTCTAGGATATTGTATATTTTGAAAATATGTGTTACTATTAAGTTGTAGATATTATTATCTACATTCCATACCGAAGCTATGTTTATGTATATAAATATGGCTTTTTTGTTTGTATTGATAAAATGGTTAAATAAGGTTATAATTATGGTGGAGTGATTATTTTGATGAGTAAAATTTATGGAATACTTTTAACTCTCATTGCGGGATTATTTTTCTTGGTGGGAGGAATAATTACTTATAAAGTTAAAAATAAAGATAAATTAAATTATTTTAGTGTTGGGTTAGCTTTTATAGTAATGCTAGGTTTAATATTTTTAGATATATTACCAGAAGTATGGGAATTATTAGAAAAATATAAATTAGCTGAAAAAATAATATTTTTAGGAATATTTATTATTTTAGGTTTATTAATATTAAAGATATTAGATACATTTATTCCTACCCATCATCATAATCATAAAGATAATGAAAAAGAACATGAAGAACATATTTCGCATATTCATCATATTGGAATGCTTACCATAATTAGTTTAATATTACATAATATTTTAGAAGGTTTTATGATATGTGGTTTAGCAATATCAAATTTTAAAATAGGACTTTTAATTGCTTTATCGATTGCTCTTCATAATATTCCGCTAGGAACTCATATATTTAGTGCGATAGATTTAAAAAAAGATAAAGTTTTAATTGGAGTCCTTTCATTATCAAGTTTCTTTGGAGGATTAATATTTTTACTAGGGGGACATATTAATAATTTAGTTTTTGCATTAGTGATGGCATTTACGATTGGAATGCTAATATATATTATATTTTGGGAATTATTACCGGAAGTTATAGTTAATAAAAATAAAAAGGAAACTTTTATAGGAATATTAGTAGGTTTAGGATTACTTATAGTTTCCTTAGGATTATAGGAGTGTTTTATGGAAAAAGTTTTAGTTACTGGAGCTAGTGGCGTAATAGGGATTAAAGTAATAAAATATTTACTTAGTGAAGGTAAATATGAAATAACAGCCATGGATTTAAGAAATAAAAATAGTCAAAGTAAATTAAAAAAATACAGAAGAAGAATAAATGTTATTTATGGAGATATAAATGATACAGTTTTAATGGATGCTTTGGTTAAAGATCAAGATTATATAATTCATTTAGCTGGGGTTATGCCTCCACTTGCTGATATAAAAAAAGATTTAAGTGATTTAGTTGAATATGATGGTACAGAAAATATTGTTAAAGCAATAAATTATTATAATCCAAATTGTGTTTTAATATATGGATCTTCAACAACAGTATATGGTGATAAAGAAGAAGTAAGTGTTAAAAGTCCAATTTTAGTTACAGATTTAGATTATTATAGTCAAACTAAAGTTAAATGTGAGGAATTAATAAAGAAAAAATTAAAAAAATACATAATTGTTAGATTACCTTTAATACTTAGTGATCCTAAATATGGAGCTTTTATGTATAATGTTAAGTTAAATCGTATTTGCGAAGCTTTAACTGATAATGATGCAGGATATATGTTGGTAAGTCTTTTAGCTAAGAGTGAAGAGTTTAACAAAAAAATTGTAAATGCGACTGGTGGAGAAGCCCAAATGGCTACTTATCGAGAAATATTAGCTAAAGTTTTAGAAATATATGGTTTAAGTTTTAAATATATTTTAACTTCTTTATTTGTTGATAAAAATTTTTATACACATAAATATTTAGATGGAGATAGTTTAAATGATGTTTTAGAGTTTAGAAGTGATTCTTTAGCTTCTTATTATATGCGACTTAAAAGAAATGTTAAAAATAAACGTTTAGTAGCTCGCTTTTTGGCTAAACCTGTGATTTTCTTCCTTAAAAGAGGTAAAAAATGATTGGGCTAGCCTTAGAGGGTGGCGGAGTAAGAGGCTCATATCAAGCCGGGGTTTATTTAGCAATGTTGGAGGCAGGCATCAAGATTGATGGAGTATGTGGAACAAGCATAGGAGCTTTAAATGGTGCGATGATTGCTAGTGGTCGAGGTAGAGATTTACCTAAATTATGGCGAAGTTTATCAATGGGTAAAGTTTTTGGCTTTCAAGATGAATTTGTAAATTTATTAAACAAAAAAGCTATTAGTTTTAATTTATTAAAATTAGGAATAGTTAATTTTTTTAAAATACTTAAAAGTAAAGGAATAGAAGTTTCAGGAATAAAAGAAGTATTAGATAACAATTTAGATGTTAATTCCTTACTTAAAAGTAAAATGGATTATGGATTATGTACTGTACGGTTTAAAGATTTAAAACCTCTTTATATATTTAAAGAAGATATGGATCCTAATAAAGTAAAAGAATATATATTAGCTAGTGCTTTTTTACCAATTTTTAAAGAAGAAAAATTAATTGATGGCAATTATTATTTAGATGGGGGTTTTTATGATATTGGACCAGTTAATATGCTTCTTAATAAAGGATATAAAAAAGTATATTTAGTTAAAGTAAAAGGTATTGGGTTACATAGACCTTATGATCCTAGTAAAGTGGTAGTAATTGAGTCTAAAAGAAAATTAGGGGGAATTATTGATGTAGATCCTAAAAGAGTAGATGAAAACATTAAAATGGGATACTATGATGGAATAAGATTATTTAAAAACTATGATGGAGAAAAATATGTATTTAAAAGAAAAAAAGAATATTATTATAAGTTTTTAAATAGAAAAGTAAATAAAGATTTACAACATAGAATTAAGTTATTTTTTAAAGTAGATAGTTATAAAGATATGACAATAAAAGCTTTAGAATATATAATGGAACATGAAAGTGTAGATTATTATAAAATATATAGTAGTAGAAAAATACTTAAATATATAAATAAAAATTTTAAAAAGAAATATTTTATTTATGAATATGTAAGCGAGTTAAAACTTCTTACTGGACTATTATAGAAATACGTGTTATAATTTTTAAAGATTTTGGGAGGTAATGTTATGGGTAGAGCATACGAAGTTAGAAAAGCTAGTATTCAAAAGACTGGCGCAATGAAAGCTAAACTATATTCAACTTATGCAAAAGAAATATATTTAGCAGCAAAAAAAGGATCACCAGAATTAGAAAGTAATATCTTTTTAAAGAGAATGGTTGATAAAGCTCGAAAGGAACAAGTACCTAGTGATATTATAAATAGAGCGATTGAAAAGGCTAAAGGAGTAGGCGGAGAAGATTATCATGAAGTTATTTATGAAGGATTTGGACCGGGAGCCTCTACCTTAATTATTAAAACTTTAACGGATAATGTTAATCGAACTGTTGGAATGGTTAGAGCAGCTTTTAATAAAGTTAATAAAAGTTTAGGAGTAAATAATAGTGTTTCTTATAATTATGATTATTTAGCTATTATAGCTTTTAAAACTAATCAAGAAGAAGAAATATTTGATAAATTATTAGAAGAAGGAATTGAACCGGTAGAGTTTGAAAGTGAAGATAATGAACTTACAATAAGTGTTATACCTAATGATATAAATAAAACTAAAGATGTTATTGAGGGTATTATACCAAATGTAGAATATGAAATAGATGAAGTAGGAATGTATCCTAAAAATAAAGTAGATTTAAATGATGAAGATTTAGAATTATTTGATAGACTTTATAAATTATTAGATGAAATTGATGATGTAACAGAAATATATCATAATGTAAATAATAGATAACTTAACTAGACATGGTTAAGTTATTTTCATATATTATATTGTGATAAGAATGATAAAATTTTTTAAAAATTTATTAAAATTAATAAAAGAAAAAGATCCGGCAATACATAGAAATATAGAAATAATTTTATATCCTTTTTTTAAAGTATATATTTATTATAAAATAGCGCATTTTTTATATTTACATAAATGCTTTTTTTTAGCCAGATATTTTAGTGAGGTAGCTAAAAAAAGAACCGGAATAGAAATTCATCCGGGTGCAGTTATTGGCAAAGATTTTTTTATTGATCATGGAACGGGAGTAGTTATTGGAGAGACAACAATTATTAAAGATAATGTTATGCTATATCATGGAGTAACTTTAGGCGGAACAGGAAAAGAAAAAAATAAAAGACATCCCACGATTGAAAATAATGTCACTATTGGCGCCGGAGCTTTAATTTTAGGTAATATTACCATAGGAACTAATTCCATAATAGGTGCGGGTGCAATAGTTTTAAGGGATGTTCCACCAAATAGTACTATTGTAGGGGTATATAAATAGTTGTAATTTAAAAAGAAGTATGTTATATTTAAGATGTAGAACATTTAAGGACTAAATGCCTACATTATTGTTTTTTGTAAACACTTATCTTTACATTAATAAAGATGAGTGTCTTTTTTATTGTTTTAGACAATAATATCACGGATAAAATTACTTTTATCATGACTAGTACCTCCTTTAAATTAAACCCCCTAAATAAAGGAAGAAATAGAAAGGAAATAGATAGTAGGCACTCCGCCTTAAATGTTCAGGTTAATATTTTAAAACTAAAATATATATTCGTAAAGAGGTATTATTTGGCTAGTTTTGTCGAAAAAAGTTTTTAAATATATTCCTGGGCTTTATTGTTGGAGTATATAAATAGTTGTAATTAAAAATAAAGTATGTTATACTTAAAATGTAGAACATTTAAGGACTAAATGCTTACGTGTTTATTTTTTGTAGACACTTATCTTCACATTTATAAAGATGAGTGTCTTTTTTATTGTTTTAGACAATAATATCACGGATAAAATTACTTTTATCATGACTAGTACCTCCTTTAAATTAAACCCCCTAAATAAAGGAAGAAATAGAAAGGAAATAGATAGTAGGCACTCCGCCTTAAATGTTCAGGTTAATATTTTAAAACTAAAATATATATTCGTAAAGAGGTATTATTTGGCTTGTTTTGTCGAAAAAAAGTTTTTTTAGAAAATATATTATTTTATGACATTCTAAGATTTGTCAAGAATAAATTTTTGTGGTATTATATACACAACAAAAAGACACGAAATTTCAAAATTTTTAAAAAATTTGAAATAATGTGTTAATTTGGTATATAATATGAGTGTAGTCAAGTGGTGGATGACTACTTATCTAATTGCTTACACAAAGCTAAAATTTTGCGAAGTAATTTAGTTGTG
>CANRPK010000007.1 GCA_947632455.1 uncultured Bacilli bacterium | reverse complement strand
AAATTTAAGTCTTGATTAATATTTTTTAAATATTTTGAAACCATTTTATTTGTATTAATTCGATTAACATAAAAATACAATAAATTGATATTACCTATTTTTTCCTTTCCAGATTTAACAATAGAAGATAGGTATTCATGGCAAGATGCTGGACCAGTAAATCCAAGATCAAACATTATAAGCACACATCCAACAAAAATTTTATCAGTTCCATCTGAAGGTAATGTTTTTTTAGTAAATTCTAGTAATTTATCTATAGATTTAGAATTTATATATTCTTCTGAAAATATTTGTAAAAATTTATTAATAATCATTTTGCTTCCTCACTTTTATGCAATATATTGTCTTTGACAATATACAAGTATGTTTTCTAAATTGTCCTAATTTCTTTATAAAACATATTGTGTCAAGAACAAAGGTTTGATATAATTTTTGTAGGGAAACTTAATTGTAGAGTGCTTGCCAACTTTCTTTTAGAAAGGAGGCTTGATATTATGAAGAAAAAAGATTTATTAATCTCATTTCTAATACTAATTATCATTTTATTAATAGTCTCTGTAATGATTCTATGTATAAAGAAATAGCACTCAATCTAGCATAGATTAAGTGCTTACCACTTAAGGGCAAGTACTCAACTCGGCAAAGTTAAGTCTTCCCTTTTTATTTTATGCAAGTTCCCTTGACAAATACATAATAACATAAAAACGGCTTTTTTACAAGTCGTTTTCTATTTTTACTCGAATTTTCCGAGTTTGGTATCTATCTGGTGTTCCCGGCGAGAATCGAACTCACGACCTATCGCTTAGGAGGCGATCGCTCTATCCTACTGAGCTACGAGAACATATTAGTAAAATAATTATATAACTATTTTACTAAAATAACAATAAATTAAATACCCTTTAATTTCTTTAATTTATCCTCTTCTAAACTCAATTTTTCTCTTTCTTGTTCTACTAAATTAGCCGGAGCCTTTGCTGTAAAATTACTATTATTAAGTAAAGCTTTTCTCTTATTTATTGAAGCTTCTAATGCCTCAATTTCTTTTTGTAAAGCTAACTTATCACTTTCTGTTATTTCTTTTTCATAATATAAAGTTAAATCATATTCTTTATAATTAACATTATAACTAGTCATATCTAATTTATCTTCACTAACATTTTGAATTTTCAAAATCTTTTTAATAAGTTCATAGTCACTATTATTATTAAATTTAACTATAACCCTTTTATCCATATGATTTTCTTGATAAGTTTTTCGATAAATTCTAATAAACTCTATCATATCTTCAATTTCTAAAGCATCTTCTTTAAATATTTCTTTCTTATTATAAATAGGATATTCACTAATCATAATATTTTCTAAAACACCAGGTATTTTACTATAAATTTCATCAGTTACATAAGGCATAAAAGGTTCTAACATTTTAAGAATTCCTATTAAAACTTCTTTTAATACTAATTTAGTTGTATTATCATCTAAACTAAACTTAGCAAACTCAATATAATTATCACAAAAATCATTATATATAAAATTATATATTTCATTACCAGCATTATTAAGTTCAAATTTATCCATATACTTTGTAACATTTTTAATAGTTTCATTAAATTTTGTTAAAATCCATTTATCAACCTTTTTTAATTTTCTATCTTCATCTTTAACATCTAAAATATTCATTAATACAAAGCGTGAAGCATTCCATAATTTATTAATAAAATTCCATGTAGCTTTTAAATTTTCTTCATCAAATTTTAAATCCATTCCGTTAGAAACTGCAGTTGTTAAATAAAAACGTAAAGCATCTGCCCCATATTTTTCACAGCATTCCATTGGATCTATTCCATTTCCTAGGCTTTTAGACATCTTTCGGCCTTCTTTATCTCTAATTAAACCATGAATTAAACAATATTCAAAAGGTCTTTTACCTAAAAATTCTAAACCTTGAAAAGTCATTCTATTTACCCAAAAAGGAATTATATCATAACCCGTTACTAAAACATTATTAGGATAATATCTTTGTAAATCTAAAGTATTATCAGGCCAACCTAAAGTAGAAAAAGGCCATAAAGCACTTGAAAACCATGTATCAAGTACATCTTCATCTTGTACCCATCCTTCTTCTTTAGGAGCCTTTACTCCTACATAAACTTCACCATTTTTATACCAAGCTGGAATTCTATGTCCCCACCAAAGTTGTCTTGAAATACACCAGTCATAAGTTATTTCCATCCAATGATTCATAATTTTTTCAAATCTTTTTGGTACAAAATTTACTTTATTGTTTTTATCTTTTTGATTTTGTAAAACCCGGTCAGCTAAAGGACGCATTTTAACAAACCATTGCTTAGATATCATTGGTTCAATTAAAACTCCACTTCGCTCACTAAAAGGTGCATTGTGTGTAATACTTTCAACTTCTAAAAGGAGACCTTGTGCTTTTAGATCATTTATTAATTTCTCCCGTGCAATAAATCTGTCTAAACCTTCATATCCCACTGCAGAATCTGCCATAGTTCCATCTAAATTAATACATTTTATTGCCTCCAAATTATGTCTTAATCCTACTTCATAGTCATTTGGGTCATGATAAGGAGTAATTTTAACACATCCTGTTCCCTTTTCCATATCCGCGTGTTCATCAGTAATAATTGGAATAGCCTTTCCTACAATCGGTAAAATTACTTTTTTGCCATGGTATTTTTTATATCGCTCATCATTAGGATTAACTGCAACCGCGGTATCTCCAAATAAAGTTTCAGGTCTAGTAGTCGCTACATCTAAATATTCATCACTATCTTCTAATTTATATTTTAAATGATAAAAAGCCCCTGGAATATCCTTATAAATAACTTCTTCATTTGATAAAGCTGTCATAGCTACCGGATCCCAATTTATAATTTTTTCTCCTTGATAAATTAAACCTTTATTGTATAAATCAACAAAAACTTTTCTTACTGCCTTTGATAATCCTTCATCTAAAGTAAATCTTTCTTTCGAATAAGCTAAAGATAAACCAAGTTTAGCCCATTGATTATGAATATTATTTGCATATTCTTCTTTCCAAGCCCAAGCATGTTTTAGCCATTCTTCACGACTTAAACTACGAGGTGAAATTCCCATATCTTTTAATTTTTTATCAACTTTAGCTTGAGTAGCAATTCCCGCATGATCCATTCCTGGTACCCAAAGTACCTCATATCCTTGCATTCTTTTATATCTAATTAAAACATCTTGAATACTTGTATCCCAAGCATGTCCAATATGTAATTTTCCTGTAACATTTGGCGGAGGAATAACTATACAAAATGGTTTTTTAGCTTCCTTAGGTTCAAAATAACCATTATTTTTCCAATTTTCATATTTTCCTTCTTCAACCATTAAATGATCATATTTTTTATCTAACATATTCATTTCCTTTCTTATATTCTATAAATTTTTTAACTAAAAATTCTAATTCAATATCCGTATACTTTTTATACGAATTTAAACTTTTTTCTTCTAATAATTTTACTATATCTTCCAATGGAACAAACTTAATCATAAATTTTTGGCTTTTTTCATCATCAGTAAGATTAGTCTTAGTTATACAATACTCTTTAGGCTTGGCAATTAAAAATAGATCTATTTCATTATCTCTAAGTACAGTTTTCCCTTTTTCAGGAAACCCATCATGATAAAAATGATAATTACCAATATAAATTGGCTCATCTAAAGCAATATCTATACCTAATTCTTCATTTATTTCACGTTTGAGTGTTGTTCTAATATCTTCATTACTCTCTACTTTTCCTCCTGGAAGATTATAACTTCCATTCATATCAGTTATAAATAATTCATTTTTTAAATTAAACATTACCACTCGTACTTTATGTAAATAAGAATTAATATCTTTAGAACTAATATTACTTAAATTAATAATTTCCATAAAAATCCTTTCCAGCAAATAAAAAAGGCAATACCAAAGGGCGAAATTTCGCGGTACCACCTTTTATTATACTTAAAATTTTTAACGCATCTCTGCGAGCCTTTAAAGCCAACTCCCAAGCAACCTTCAATAATCTTACTTACTTAAGTTCCACCAATCTTAAGCTCTCTATAAAGAATAATTATTTACTCCTCTTGTTCTTTGTTTTTCTAAAAAATATTTTATCAAATATATTTTAATATTTCAAGTATTAATCACCTTGAATTATTAATAAACCTTCACTATTATATTCGTATACTTCTCCCGACTTTTTAATAGTTATTTTAAATGAACCATCTCTATTTTCTTGAACTTCATAATTATCTTCATAATCATCACCTAAATAAATTGGCGAACTAAGAGCAAATAAACCATCATCATATTTTCCAATATCTAGTTCATAAGACGAAGTAATCTTTACATAATAATCATCAAATAATTCTATATCTAAATATCCTGTATTATCATTAGTTTCTCCCGTAAAGTCACATACATAATATTTATCTTCACTTAAAGTTTTTAAATGATTTCCAACATAATCTACGATTTTTCTGCCTAGTTTTTCGGTAACAACTTTACCACTTCTATCAATTAACATATAAGTTTCTTGAGCACTTTCTGCTACGAAATAATCTTTCAATCTCTCGATGTTCGCATAATCAAAACTTACAGCTCCACTTACTTCATTAGCTATTTTAATAACCCCATATTTTTTATTTCTATTTTGTGCCATAATATATATATCTGGTGCCTCAATAAATGATAAACTCTCGCCTTCTTCATGTATTCCAGCATCAACACTAGCATATTTAACTAAAACTTTTTTACTAGTTAAATCATATAAATTTATTGTTCTATTAGCTTTATCTAAATAATCATATACAAAGACATATCTTTTATTA
This sequence comes from uncultured Bacilli bacterium, assembly GCA_947632455.1. Lineage (GTDB taxonomy): Bacteria > Bacillota_I > Bacilli_A > RF39 > UBA660 > Caccenecus. The sequence continues at coordinate 40,200 of CANRPK010000007.1, read as the reverse complement.
AATATAGGTAATAACCCTGTTTTTACTTCATCTTGTACTTTATTTATACTATTATAAAAACTTTCTTTAGCTACTCCACAACTAACAAGTGAAGTTGTATTTTTATCTACTACATTTTTATTAGAACATGTATATTTTCCTAAAAGTTCAGTTTTATCCTCATCATTATAAAAATATAAAGTAGAATCAAAATAATTCATAAAAGCCATATTACTACTTAATTTACCTTCATAAATATTAATTAATACACTTTTTTCAGCATTTTTATTTTTATAAGAAATACTTATATCATCTTTATTTACTTTTATATCAAAAGCTTTCTTTGTTTCCACTAATCTTTTATTATCATTATAAACATTAACTTGATTATAATCTTTATTATTTAAAGTTATACCATCTTCATTATATTTATTATTTTCATAATCTTTTATATATAATTTATTATCTTTAACTAAAGCTACATATCCATCTAATAAACTTACATAGTCAACTTGTTCATTAAATACTAATTCCCCATTATAATCATATACTGCATAATCTTTATCTTTAACAGCAATATATTTATTAGTATAACTCTTTATTTCATAATCTAATCCTTTATTTAATAACTTACCATTTTGATCATATATATAATATTTATTAGAATTTTTCGCTACTACATTAGCATTTTTACTTATCATTCCTAAATAATTATAAGTAAAATCTATTTTCTTAGTTATACCTTCTTCAGTAAATAATAAAGCTCCATATCTATCTTCTTCATTCTTTAAAATTACATAATCACTATCAGTAAAACCTTTAACTAATTTATAAGTTCCTTCTTTTTTATTATCAACTAAATTATATAATGTTATTAATCCTACTTCATCAACATTATCATATATAAAAGCATACTTATTTAAATATATTTTAGTTCTTTTACTTACTATATTTCCATTTTCATAAACATTTTTAGCAACATCAAAATTATCTTCATCACTATAATTAGCTAAATAACATAAACTTTCATCTTTATTTTCACATTCATATTTTCCTATTTCATTCTTATCTTTATCTAAAAATACTAAAACTCCATCTTCAAAACGATAATTATCATCCTCGACTATAACTACTGGATCATTAGGTTTCTTCTTTTCTTCATCTGCCTCATCATCTTTTAAAACTAAGAACAAAATTAAACCTATAATAATTAATAAAAATAGTATTATTCCCCCTATAAATAATATTTTTTTCTTTTTAGATAATTTATCCCATTTAGCTTTTAAATTAAATTTTTCTTTTTTTTCTTTTTTTACTTTAATTTCCTTAGCTCCCTTTACTACTTCTTCATCACTACTATCTGGAGAAAGTAAATTAGTTAAATCATCCGTTAAATTTTCTTTGCTAGCTCCTTCCATCTCAATATTTTCAATCGGAGATGGAACTTCATCACTTGAGTTGATTTCAAATAAATCCTGTGTTTTTTCCAAATCATCATACTTCATTTAAAACACTCCTTTATAATAATTATAGTATAGCATAAATAATTTTAATAATCTATATTTCCTAATTAAAAAAAGTTAGAATTTAATCTAACTATTCTTCGTCTTTATTTACTTTAACAACTTCATTATCTTTATAATATCCACACTTTACACAAGCTCTATGTGGTCTTAAAGTTTCTCCACATTTAGGACATTTAGTTAATGCTCCAACCTCTTTTTTTAGGTGAGTACGACGCATTCTTTTTTTAGTTTTGCTTGTTCTTCTAAAAGGAACTGCCATAATTTCACTCCTTCCCTATCTTATCTGCCAGACTAGCAAGCTTAGCTAATCTTGGATCGATTTCATTATTTTTATGTTCTTCCCCTAAACTCCAACCCTCACCTTGCATCTGTAAATTAGAATGAGTTGTAAGCCTAATAGGGACTTCCAGTACAATATTTTCCCACAAAATTTTCATAATATCAAGTGTTTTTTGCTCTATTTTCGTATATTCTTGCAAAAATTCGGAATTTATTTCATATTCTTCTTTAATTTTTAAATCTAAAGGATAATTAATATTATCTAAAGTAACACTATCTTTTAAGATCATATTACCTACTAATGATAAATCTACTTCTAAATTATCACTGGCATTATATCCAATATAACCTTTAACATGACAATTATCTAACCCATCAATATTTTTATTATTATATATTTTTTTATCAAAAGTAATATCCATATCTATATACTTTTTTTCATTTAATTCATTTATATTAATATCCATATCTTTCACCAATTAAATTATATTATAAAAAAAGCTATTTAACAAGTTAATCTGTAAAATAAATATTATTCATGATATACTTATATTGGTGATATTATGCAAGCAGTAGGTATGATTTGTGAATATAATCCTTTTCATAAAGGTCACATATATCATATAAATAAGATCAAAGAAATGTTTCCTGACTATCCCATAATTTTAGTATTAAATGGTTATTTTCTAGAACGTGGTGAAGTAAGTATTTTATCTAAAGAAAATAAAACTATTCTCTCTTTAATATATGGTGTTGATTTAGTCGTAGAACTCCCATTTATATTTGGCTCTCAAAGTGCCGATATTTTTGCCGAGGCTGCTATCAGTATTTTAAAATATTTAAATTGTAGTGATCTAGTTTTTGGAAGTGAATCCAATAATCCTGAACTTTTAATGGAAATTGCCACTAAACAAAATAATCCTGAATATCAAAAAAAAGTCCGGGAATATCTTGATCAAAAACTTAATTATCCCACAGCTTTAGCTAAAGCTTTAGAAATTGATAAAGATATATTTAATCCCAATGATTTACTAGGCATTTCCTATATTAAAGCTATTAATAAACTAGAGGCTAATATTAATATTCATACAATTAAAAGAACTAGTACTTATCATGATTTAAATGCAAGTGATGAAATAATAAGTGCCTCAAATATTCGTAATAAACTTAAAAATAATGAAGATATTTCTCTTTACGTACCTAAAAGAAGTCTTAATTTAATTGAGAATATCTCTTTAGAAGACTTTTATCCTTATTTAAAATATAAAATTTTAACTGATCATGATTTAGCCAAATATTTAACTGTTGATGAAGGCATTGAAAATAGATTAAAAGAAAAAATATTAACATCTAAAAACTTAAATGATTTTATAATGAGTGTTAAAACTAAAAGATATACTTATAATAAAATATGTCGTATGCTTATTCATATTTTATTAGGAGTTCCTAAAGAAATTAATAAAATAGCTTCGATTGATTATATTAAAATCTTAGGTTTTAATGAAAAAGGTCGCAATTACTTACGTAACTTAAAAGATCCTGAAGTAGGCTTAGTTCCTATTCCTAATAGTCTTACTTATAAATATGAAATTCTAGCCGCAGAAATTTATAGTTTAATTAGTAAAAATAATATTCTACCATTTGAAAAGAGTAATAAACCTATTTATTTTAAATAGAATATTACTCTTTTTTTCTTTCTAATGTTAATGCCTTCGCTATTTCTTTAGGAAAACATAATAATTCATGGATATAAATAAAACTATTAATTTCATCACTTTTACCAATTATATCGTCTAAAACTTGTAAATCCTGATAAGTAAAATATGAAATTTCTTCAACATCCATTAAATCATAATAATCTTCTTTTTTTAAAATTAAATTTAAAGTATAATCATATACTACTTCCACACCATCTAATTTTCCTACTAAAAAAGCATGCATACATTTAAAATTTTGTTCTCCCTTAATTAAAGCTAAAACTATATCTAATTTATTTTCTAAAGCTATAAAATAAGAATTATAACATTCTCCATATCGTTTTTTGCTATATAATTTATTATCTTTAATATAATCCGCCATTATTTTAAAAGAAACTTTAAAAAATACATACCAATCATTATCTTTAATAATATGAAATTTTTTTATGCGCCAAAAATTTACCGGTTTTAAACTAAACTTCTCTAGTCCTCTTAAGATCAATTTTTTAGGATCTGTATCCAATATTTCTAAACTATCTTCTGGCTTATCTTGAAAACACATAATTTTATCGTATTCTTCCGCCGTTATCCCAGTATTATTAATAACCCATTCCCGCATAATATTCCCTCTTTTTGAAAAAGTATTATACATTAATTTTTTAAATTAAGCAAATTTATTTTTGGCAATGGCTACAATAATATGTACTCCGACCTCCAATTTTAATGTTTTTAATTAAATTACCACATATCACACAAGTTTCTCCTTCTTTTTTATGTACTTTAAGTTTTTGTTGAAATCTCCCTGTTACTCCTAAACTAGAAGTATAACTTTTAATCGTAGTTCCACCCATTTTTATAGCTTCCTCTATTATTTCTTTACTGCCCTTAACAATTTGTTCACACTCATCTTTTGTTATACTTAAAGCTTCTCTTAAAGGATTTATTTTCGCATAAAATAATACTTCATTTACATAAATATTTCCTAATCCACTTATAATTGTTTGATCAAGCAATACGGTTTTAATTGGCAATTTCTTATTTTTAAATTTTTCTAATAAATAATTACTTGTTAAATTTTTATCTCCGGGCTCTAATCCTTGTTTTTTAATACATTCAATACTATCTAATTCTTCTTTTTTTATTAAATGCATTCTTCCAAATTTTCTCGTATCATGATATCTCAAAGTCGTATTATCATCAAAAGTAAATATAATATGTTCATGTTTTTCTTTTATATCTTCTTTAGGCTTAATAAAAAATTTGCCTTCCATTCTTAAATGAGATAATAAATACCTATCTTCAGTCTCAAAAATAAGCCACTTACCTCTTCTTTTAATATCTATAAAACTTTTACCTAGTAAATCTTTCTTAAAATCTTTAATATTACTTTCTACAATCGGTTCATAAAATACTTCTACATCTTTAATTTTTTTATTTAATATTCTTTCTTTTAAAGTATTTCTAACTGTTTCCACTTCAGCAATCTCTGGCATTTAATTTCTCCTACTTTCTTGATTTTGTATAACTTCCTTTAATAAAGGCTGAAATTCATTATTTATTACTTCATTTATAATATTACTTGTTGCTTTCATCTTTTCTGGTTGAAGCATTTCACTAAACATTTTTAAACTAAGTTTATATATTCTATCCATCAATATAGATAATCTTTCATAAAAATTTGGTAACAATCCATCAAATTTTTGAATAAGACCTTTTTTATCATTCAAAATTTGAGCATTTAAAATATCTTCTTTTAACTGAAATTTATCCATTATAAGTCTAGCTATAGCTGTAACTACTCCATAACCACTTACTTTATAATTAGGATTTACTAAAACTTTGGCTATATCTTCCTCTACTATGGAAGTAAGTCCTTCTTCTAATCCTACACTTTCTTCTAAAATTGGCGTTTTAACTAAACAATCATTTTGAATACTTAATTTTTCTTGAGTGGTAATAAGTCCACTTCTAGATGTAAGTACCCCATTATCTATACTATATTCTTCATAATAACTTTTTATTAAATGGGATAATTCATGAATTAACACTGTCTTGCTATACTCTGAATTAAAATCAGACGTATTTATTGCAACTAATCTTTTTGCTCCCTCAATATTATATTGATAAGAATTTGGATCATAAGTAATATTAGGCAAGCTATGATAAACACCCGCGGCTCGTTTTAAGTCTCCTTCACCCACTGCACTCTCAAAACCATTATTACTTCTTTCAATTAAACCTCTTTCATTTAAAGCTGTATAAACATTATTACATGCAATAATTTTTGTATTTAATAAAGCTTCATAAATAATTGGTTCTTTAGCTTTACCAAAATAATTAATAAATTCTTGATATAATTTGGGTAAAAATTCTGCTAACGCTCCTTCATAATGATATTTAGCTATAACATTATTAATATCCATTATTTAGCCTCATATAGATCTTTACCACTAGCAATACCTACTTTTAAAGGAACTGATAACTTAATAACATTCTCCATCACTGTTTTAACAATATTAGTTACTTCTTCTATTTCTTCTTTAACAGTATCAATAACTAATTCATCATGAATTTGTAATACCATTTTACTTTTAATATTTTTTCTTTCAAATTCTTCATAAACTAAAACCATTGCTTTTTTTATAATATCGGCACTAGTTCCCTGAATTGGTGTATTAAGTGCTATTCTTTCTCCACTACTTCTAATCATATAATTTTTGTTATTTAATTCTTCAATAGTTCTTTTCCGATTAAATAATGTTCTAACATATCCATTACTATAAGCTTCTTTAATAATATTATCCATATAATTTTTAACTCCCGGATAAAGCTCATAATATTTTTCAATAAATTTTGCAGCTTCTTTCGGATTAATATTTAAATTTTCTCCTAACCCAAAACCACTAATTCCATATACTATACCAAATATTACCGCTTTAGCAGTACTTCGCATTAATTTAGTAACATCACTTTCACTAACTCCATATATATCCGCGGCTACTTTAGTATGAATATCAGCATCATTATTAAAAGCTTCAATTAACTCTTTACTTCCTGAAATATGCGCTAAAATTCTTAATTCTATTTGAGAATAATCAATACTTAAAAATATATCATTGCTAGGAATAAAAGCTCTTCTAACTCTTCTTCCTTCTTCACCTCTAACCGGAATATTTTGTAAATTTGGTTCTACACTAGAAAGTCTTCCAGTTCTTGTTAAAGTTTGTTTAAATATTGTATGTATTTTACCATCCGGAAATTTAGCATTTTCTAAACTAATTGTGTATGTTGAAAGAATTTTACTATAATTACGATAATCTAAAATTAAATTAATAATTGGATGTCTATCTTGTAATTTTTGTAAAGTTGCCGCATCTGTTTTATAACCCTTTTGTGTTTTTTTACCCGTTGCTAAACCTAATTTATCAAATAATATCTCTCCTAATTGTTTAGGACTTTGAATATTAAATTCACATCCGGCCATATTATATATTTCTCTTGATATTATATCTAACTTAACCTCAGCCTCTTTTTTTATTTCCTCTAAAGTATTTGAATCAATTTTAACTCCCACATATTCCATATCCGCTAAAACATACGTAAGGGGCATTTCAATATCTTTAAATAATTCATACATTTCTTCTTTTTTAAGTTCTAAAATATATTTATCTCTTGTATCTAAAATAAATTTAGCTTTTAAAACAATATCTTTTTTAAGCGTATCTTTATCTTCAAAATTATTCTTTTTTATATCTTCATAAAAAGCCACATTTATCCCTTCTAGATGTAATAAAAAGGCTATATCATCTTTACTAAATCCATTTAATAAATAAGCCGCGATCATTAAATCATAATTAGCTCTAAATTCTAAAGCTTGGGCTTTTCTTCTTAAAATTTCTAAAGCTTTAGCATTATAAGTATATATTAATTTATCTTTTATTACATTAACTACCTCTTTAAATAAACTAGGTTTAATATAATAATTATGATCTTTATCACTAATTCCTATCCCTATAATATTTCCTTTATGATAATTTTCATTATCAATTTCTACATATATACTTATTTCATCATCTAAAACTAGTTCTTCTAAATTATCTATTTCTTTAAAAGTAATATCTTTTACTACTTCACTTTTTACAAAATTTTTAAGTAAAGAATAAAATTCTAATTTTTCATAAATTTCCCCTAATTTTTGAGTATCTTCACCATTATATTTAATATCTTCAAAACTAATATTTAATGGTACATCTCTATATATAGTCGCAATATCTTTACTCATAAAAGCATTATCTTTATCATTAAGTAACTTTTCTTGAGTTTTGCCTTTTATATTATCTATATTTTCATAAATAGCCTCTAAAGAACCATATTCTTGTAATAATTTTAACGCTGTTTTATCTCCTATTCCTTTTACACCCGGAATATTATCAGAAGAATCACCCGCTAAAGCTTTTAAATCAATTATTTTAATAGGATCTATTCCATAATCAGCCCTAAAAGTCTCAGGATTATATTTTATATATCCTGTTTGTTTTAATAGTTTAACATCTACTACCTTACTAATTAATTGTAATAAATCACGATCACTTGATATAATCGTGGCATCATACTCTGGATCTAAATCAGCCATTTTAGCTAAAGTTCCAATTATATCATCTGCTTCGTAAGGAGCAAGCTCTAAATATTTAATACCCATTGCATTTAATATTTCTCTAGCAACAGGCATTTGTTTAATTAAATCATCTGGGGTTGCACTTCTTCCTTCTTTATAAAAATCATATTTTTCTTTTCGAAAATTTTTACCAATATCAAAAGCCACGGCAATATAACTAGGTTTTTCTTCATTAATAATTTTATTTATCATATTAACAAAACCATATAAAGCATTTGTAGGAAAGCCCTTTGAATTGCGCATAATATTTCCTGTATAAGCTGTCGCATAATAACTTCTAAACATTAAATTATTACCATCTACCAATATAACCTTTTTCATACTTCCCACCTCATACTTTAATTATACTAAATTATTTTTCTAAATAAAAGAAAAAAGACATCTTTCATGTCTATAAATTACTCATAATCTTCTTTAATACTATCAATAAATTCAATTTGCTCATCTACTACACTTCTAAGTCTTCTTTTAAATATTCCTACTCTTCTTTTAAGTAATTGAGCATCTTGTTCTATTTTATCCGCCTTTAAAAGTGCATCATTAACTATTCTTGAAGCATTTCTTCTTGCATCATCAATTAATCCTTTAGCTTCATCACGGGCTACTTTTTTAATTTGGTTTGAAGCATCTTCAGCGACCATAATTGCCCTATTTAAAGTATTTTCCATATTTTTATATTTTTCTAATTCTTGCTTTAAATTTAATATATCTTCATCTTGTTTTTTTAACTTTGCTAACATACTTTCGTATTCAGTTGTAACTTCATTAACAAAGTTATTTACTTCTAGTTTATTATAGCCATTAATACTAGAATTAAACTTCCTCACAAGATATCACCTCAAACCTATAATTTATATTACCATTCTTCCTCAACTTCAGCTTTGTTTTTTTCGGCTTCATCGCTAATTTTTCCTTGAACATTAACATTGTTAGGCGTACAAAGATAAATTCCTACCCCTATCTTTTGCATTGTTCCACCAATCGCATAAATACAACCGCTCAAAAAATCAATTATTCTTTTTGCTTGATCAGAAGTAACTCTTTTTAAATTAACTACCACACTATTTCTATTTTTTAAATGATCTGCAATTTGTTGTGATTCTGAATAAGCCCTAGGTTCTAAAAGAATCATTTTATTACCAATTTTATCTGTTGGACTTAAAGATTCACCTTCATTCAAATTATAAAATTCATCTTCACTTGCCACGTTTAAATCTTCATCATTATCTTTAAAAAGATTCTTAAATAGAGCCATAAACTCTCCTCCTATTATCTAAATTACTTTATAATTGTATCAAATAAAAACTTTTATTTCAATATCTTTATAAATATTCCATTACTCTAACATCTTTAGCTAGCTTTTCTACTAAAGAAGCTGGCTCATATTGATTAAAAATACTTTCAAAATTACTATTATCCATTAAAAACATATCATGATAATAAATAAATATTTCTACTAAATTGGTAACTCCTAAATCTTTTAAATATTCTAAATTAGTAATAACTAATTTTTTATGTGCTTCTAATTCTTTAAGTAAATTATTTGTCGAATTTTCTTTTAATATTTCAATATCTTTTTTATTAAATCCATACTTTTCTAAAAATTTCATTTTATCTTCCCCTTTCAACATTTAAAGATTGATCAGGAAAATTCTCTAAAATTTGGGTATCAACAATACTTTGCATTACAGGATCAAGACTTATTCCTTGTAAAGCTCCTTCAATTAAATGTCTTGTTCCAAGTGTTCTATAATTTTTATTATCATTCTTAATTACATTATCTAAATTAGCAATTATACTTGAAACTACAAAAGTTAATGTACCATCATCATTATTCTCATTTATTTTTCCTAATTCTCTTAATATATCATATTTTACAGCACTATCTTCTTCATCTAAAGTATCAGGAGCTTCACTTACTTGAGTCTTTTCTGAAGTTGGCATAGTTGCTACAAAATCTTCAAAATCACTTGAACTATATAATGCTCTTACAAAAGAATTATCACTATTAATAAAAGGAATTCCCATATTAAGACATTTTTTAATTCTTTCTAAAAATACTCTTTTAAATATTTGAATACTTAAATTAGCCTCAAATACTTGCTTTAAATTAATACCTTTTTGTTCTTCTAAAGTATCTATTTCTTCAAGTACTAAAGATAATTCATGAATTTCTTTAGCATCCATTGTAAATGTTTTTAGAAATGATCCTGGAACCACTTGAATATTATAGCCATGTTTTACAAATAAATTCTTAATATCTTGTGCTTGTACTGCTTTTCTATTGGCTAAAAACTTCGTTAAGTCTACCCCTTCATTAAGTCCTACTTTTGTATTATCTTGAAATTTAAATTCCATGTTAAACCTCCTAATATGCCATTAATGGTACTTTCTTTGGATCTAAACCACTATTTTGTAATAAAATAATCGCTTTATCTAAATTCTTATAATCATATTTAATTAAAACATTTGGATTTAAATATATATCTAAAGCACTTTTGCCAATTCTCATTAATCTATCTACTTTAGCTTCTAACTCTTTATCATAAAGTAAACTAATATTATCAACAAAAACATCTAAACTCAAATTATTATCTTTAAAAATACCTACATTTCTTCTAATGACTTTTTCATTATAATTCTTTAATATTTCTTCTAAATCACTAGTCGTATAATCTAAATAATCAAGACCTATTTCTTGAAATAAATCCATTAAATCTTCTTTATCTAATTTTTTTTCTTTCTTTTCTTCAACAACTGCAACCGGTTTTTCTTTAACTTCTTCTTTTTTAATTTCTACTACCGGTGGTTCTAAAATCTCTTCTTGTTCTTTAGCTTCTTTAATAACATCACTTATTGATTTTTTCTCACTATTTCTTAACTTTTCATCATACGCATATAAAGCATCTTCTGGGAACATAAGTATTTTAGCAGCTTCTCTTTTTTCTTCATCAGAGAATCCAAATTGTTCTAATAAAGTTGTAATAGAATCCCTAGTAATATTTATATTACCTTTTAAAGCTAAATCAAAATATTCATTTAATTTTTCTTGGTTACTAACCGCGGCATCTTTTCTAATTCCTAACTCTTCAATAGTTGTAATAGCGCTATTCATTTCTTCTTCTACTTTTACTAATTTTTCTTGGCTATCTTTAATTTCAGTTGCTACTTCATCTAATTTTTTAGGAAGTTCTTCTTCTAATTCTCGAGCTAATTTTTCTGGATCAAAATTAATATTAAGTTTTTCAATAACTACATCATAATCACTCTTTTTAATTGCACTTAAAACTTGTGATAATTTCTTTCCTTGACCATCTAACTCTTTGCTATCACTTTCTAATGATGCAATTTTATCTTGTAAAGTTTTCTTTTCTTCTGTTGTTCTTTCTCTTGTATCTTCAGCTTCACTTTGTAAAACTTCCATTTCTTTTAGAATCACACTATCACTGCCACGTAAATTATATAATTTATCAAGAAGTTTTGTCACTTCTAATGTTGATGAATTCATAACCAACACTCCTTTATTCTATTAATTATTATAGCAAACTCCCCATTAATTGTAAATATATAAAGTTGACTTTACTATTTAAAAAGCAAAGAAAATAACCATTTCTACTTTTTAGAATATAATAAATTGTAATATTTAAGGAGGAAAAAATTTGAAAAAGAGAATTATTACATTTATTATTTGTTTAATTATTTTAATTCTAGGAATAACCATTTACTTTACACTAAAACCTAAAAAGGAACCTACCACTGACCAATTAACAACTATTAAATTAGCGGAAGTAACTCATAGTGCCTTTTATACTCCCCTCTATGTTGCTATTGAAAAAGGTTACTTTAAAGATGCTGGTATTGATTTAGAAGTTATCCTTACTCCCGGTGCCGATAAAGTAAGTGCTGCCGTCTTATCTAATACTGTAGAAATTGGTTTTGCTGGAACTGAATCCGCCGCTTATATTTATGATGGTAATGAAAAAGATTATCTTGTAACATTTGCTGGACTTACTAAAAGAGATGGTCAATTTATTTTAGCAAGAGATTGTTCCAAACCTTTTGAATTAACTGATTTATATAATCATGAAATTTTAGTTGGTCGTGCTGGAGGTATGCCTGCCCTAAATTTCTTAAACGCTATGAAAAATAGTAATATTGATCTATCTAAAATAAATATTAATTATGCTATCGATTTTGCCGCATTATCAGGAACATTTATCGGAGGAATTGGCGATTATGTCAATTTATTTGAACCTACTGCTACTACAGTTGTAAACGTTGCCAATGCTTGTATTGCCGAATCTATTGGTAAACTATCTGGTGAAGTCCCATATACTGCTTTTTATACTCGTAAAAGTTACTTAAATAGTCACAAAGATCTTCTAACTAACTTTACCCAAGCTTTAAATAAAGGTATAAAATATACTTTAACTCATGATAGTAAAGATATTGCTAAGGTTATTCTCCCAGAATTTCCCGATACATCCCTAAATGATTTACAAACAATTATCGATAATTATAAAAAATATGATTCTTGGTTAGAAACCCCATATATAACTGAAGAAAGTTTTAATAATTTAATTAAACTATTAAAAGATAATAACTTACTAACTAAAGATAAAATACCTTATAAAGACCTAATAAATAATTTATATGAATAAACTTTTAACTATTAAAGATCTAAAAAAAGTTTACTATTCCGAAGAAAAAGAAATAGAAGCCATTAATAATCTTTCTTTTTCTGTTTATGATTCGGAATTTATCTCCATTGTTGGTCCTTCCGGATGTGGCAAATCCACTCTTTTAAATATTTTAACTAATATGTCATCTAAAACTTCTGGTTCTATAATTGAAAATAAACCTAACTTAAAATTTGGCTATATGCTTCAAAGTGATGCCATGCTTCCATGGAGAACAATTTATGAAAATATACTTTTAGGATTAGAACTTCAAAAAAAGAAAACTAAAGAAAATCTAGCTTATGTTGATCATCTCTTAAAAACTTATGGCTTAGAAGAATTTAAAGATGAATATCCAGATAAAATATCCGGAGGTATGCGTCAAAGAGTCGCATTAATTAGAACTTTAGCTTTAAAACCAGATATTCTTTTATTAGATGAACCTTTTAGTAAATTAGATTATCAATCCCGTCTTAAAGTTAGTAATGATGTTTATCAAATTATCAAAAATGAACATAAAGCTGCCCTTATGGTAACTCATGATATTTCTGAAGCTATAAGTTTATCTGATCGTATAATAGTTTTAAGTAAACGTCCCTGCTATATTAAAAATATATATGAAATTAATCGTGAAAAAAATTTAAATCCTATTGAAAATCGTAAAGATAAAAATTTCTGCAACTATTATGATTTAATATGGAAAGAGCTTGCCTATGATGAGTAAAGAACACTTAAATTATTTAAAGAAAATAAAAAATACTAAAAAACTAGTTTATTTTTTCCAATTTTTAATTATTATTATTTTTCTTTTATCTTGGGAATTATTAAGTAAATATCATATTATTAATCCTTTTATCTTTTCTAGCCCATCTAAAATTATTACTACTATTAAAAATTTATATTTAAATTATAATCTAATTTCCCATATCATGACTACTCTTTATGAAACTATAATTGCCTTTTTCTTAGGTATTATTATCAGTTTTATTATTGCCATCTTCCTATATGAATTTAAAATAGTTTATAAAATAGTAGATCCTTACTTAACCATGCTAAATAGTCTTCCTAAAGTAGCTTTAGGTCCTTTAATAATTATCATTGTTGGAGCTAATTCTAAATCTATAATTGTTATGGCCCTACTAATTAATTTAATTGTTGGCATAATGAATATTTATAATGGCTTTAATAATATCGATCCTAATTTAATAAATCTTTTTAAAACTCTTAAAGCATCCAAAATAGATACTCTATTAAAACTAACTATTCCTGCTTCTTATAAAACCATTATTTCAAGTCTTAAATTAAATATATCCATGACATTAATTGGTGTCATAATGGGCGAATTCCTAGTAAGTACTAAAGGCCTTGGTTATTTAATTATCTATGGCACTCAAATTTTTAATCTTAACATCGTAATGAGTGGAATTGTTATCTTAATAATAATCTCGTTTATTCTTTATAAGTTAGTTACCTTAATTGAAAAATTACTTACCAAAACTAATTAACAAAAACCCTATTCCAATATAGGGTTTTCAATTTGTTGACAAAGTGAACATATCACTTTTTAATTGAAAATTTTTTAAATATCACTAATTTTTTTATAAAGTCTTCTTTCACTTGCCATAATTTCTTTAACTTTAACTAATAATTCATCAAAGTAATCTTTAACATTTGTGGTAGTTATTCGAAAAATTCGAATAACTGAATTTTCATTTAATTCATTATTGAAAAATACTTCTTTTAAATGATAATTAATTGTATTAACTTTAACATTAAATAACTCTGCCATTATTTTACTAAACATTTAATTAATTGGATGTATTCACATTTTTATTTTATCAAAATCTTCATTTGCATCCTTAAACCATCCTAACTCTTCATCCAATATAACATCGTTATTTTAAGTTTTTCAATGTAATTAAATTTTTCTTTTTTACAATAAATTTATCAAAGCAAGCCAAAATTGCTGGTAATAATCCTAATATTAAAATTGTCGCACATAAAGTACCTTCGGAAATTGTTTTACATATTTTAGCGGCTATAGCTGAGGTAAAACAAGCAATAATTAATGTTACAATAATTAATATTAAGCTAGAAGTTAAAATAGTATGAATAGAATTATTATAAGCTTTTTTAATTGCGTCTTTTATTTCTTCAGTCTTTCGATATTCCAAATAATAAGTGGTATAAACAATCGCATAATCAATAGTTGCTCCCATTAAAATACTTTGAACAATTAAAATTGAAATAAAATAAACATTTTCTCCAACTATCGATAATATTCCCATTGTTAAATAAACCGCAGTTTGAATAATTAATACTAATATTATTGGAATAAGTATTGATTTAAAAGTAATAGCTACTACTATAAAAATTGCCATCATTGTTATAATAGTTATCAAATTAAGTTCATCATTAAAAGTCTTACTCATTTCATATGCCATTGGTGAATCCCCTATTACATAAAAATCATTTACTTCTTTACTAAGATCATTCTTAATATTTTTTATAAAATTAAAGGTTTCTTCATCTTCTTTAAGAAATGTCGTATTTAAAATAATTCTAGAATAATTATCCCCAATTAATAAATCTTGCGCATCTCCAATAGTCTTTTTAGCATCAATTATATCATTTCTCATCTCTTCATCTATATAATCATTAAACTTTTCATCATTTAATATATCTTCATTTAAAAATTTAACAAAACTAGAAATAGTCATCTCCCATTTTTCATCATATAATTGAACACTACCATAATAAATATAAAGCATGTCAATAGTATTTTTATCTATTTTATCACTTAGTTTACTAGTAACATTAAACATCAAATCTTTAGTATATCCTTCTTCATTTATAGCCATATCCATAATATCTTTTACTGTCTTTAATCTAATTACTTGATTATTATCAAAATTACTTGCATACTCTTTATTATTAACTACATTATTAAGTAAAAAATTTATAAAATCTTTTAAAGAAATATTATAGTTTTTATCTCCATATTTAAAATCATATAAGCCATAAATTAAATTTAAATCTTCTTTATCTATATTTAATAAACTAGCAAGTTCTTGAGTTTCATATTTTTTATCATCCACTACATCATTCATTACCGTCTTAAGTAAATTTAAATCTTCCAATACTTCTTCATCTAATTTATCCACTAATAAACTATCATTTTGATTTAAAAGTACAAAATCTACAAACTCTATTGGTGTTATACTAACTCCATCATATATACTTTCATATAAAACATATATTTTTTTTACTTCACTAGAATTCATTCCTATTACTTTGGCTAAAGAACGATAAGAATATTCTTCTTTATTATTAGCACTCGTCATAATAGTAGATAATAATTGTAAACGTTCCATTGTTGAAGTATCTACATTATTTTTTATTTCTTCTAAATCTTTATTCGCTAATATAATATTTACAAATTCCCTAGGTGTACAACTAGGACCACTAGCATAATCTATCAAATTATATATTTTAATAACAGAAGCATCTGGCATTTCTAATATTTTGGCTAATTCTTGAGCGCCATACTTAACTGGATTATCACTTACACTTTCATCTATTATTAATTTTAATAATGCAATATTATCATTATTTTTTACTGTATAAGCCATATCTATAAACTCTTTGGGTGTCATTTCCTCATCAGTTTTTCCATTAAAGGCATATATCCCATCAACATCCATAATACTTCCAAATAAGCGAGTTAGCTCATCTTTAGTCATTTCTTTTAAATTATTTTCTTTATTGGTAAATATTACTAAATTCTCTAATTTACTTATATCTGTTCCATTTAAATAATCTTTGATAGCTACTGTTTTTTGAATAAATTCTGGTATACTTAATAAACTTTCACTATTTTGATTAATATATTTTAATAATAATAATTGTTTTACCATATCTTCATTTATATTAAATAAACTAGCTAACTGGGCTGTGGTACTAGATTTATTAATTATATTTAAATTGCTAAAAGTCGCTAATAATTTAATGTTTTCTATATCGGATTTTGAAAAGCTTTTGGCATATTCTTTATCATTTATAACATAATCCAATACAAAATTAGCAAAATCATTAATCGATAAATTAATATTAGTATAATCTTTTAAAATATAATATTGATATAATTGTTCCATCATAGAAGCATCCATATCAAATAATTCAGCCATTTCTTTACTACTCATTTTAGTTTGAATAGTCTGAACATCAACAAATTTAGTTAAAGTTTTCAATTTATCTTTACTAGCCTTATCAATTTTAGAAGCATATTTATTATCTGTTAATACATCATTATTCATAAAATTAACAAATTCTTGCATATCTAATTTAATATTATTATTCTTAGATAGATAATAAATAAAAACATCATCAATTTTCTTTTGATCTATTTCTAAAATACTAGCTATTTCTTTCTTTGATCTTTTTTTATTAATTTCATTTGTTGTAATAAAATTTTTTAATCTATTAATATCTTTTTTCATCTGATCATCAATTTTTTTACTAGCTGTATCATTATTATAAACTTCTTTTTCTATAAAATTAATAAAATCATCCATTGATATTTTAATATCATTATTAGAATTATAATAATCATAATATAATATTTTTAATAAATAATCTTCTACCTCTACTGAAGAACCTAAATCTTTTAATTTACTATTTAACATATTATAAGCTAGTTTTTCATTTATCGTATTACTATATCCTAAAACTTCTTTTACTTTTTTGTTATCTTCTAAATTCTTTAAATAGTCTTTTAATTTATCTTCTTCTTCATTTTTATATATAATTGCTATCTGATTATTTTCTTCAAATACTTGACCTACCACTGAATCCTGGGCATCAGTATAATCAATTCCTAAATTTCCTTTTAACATAAAACTAGTAAGAAAAATTATAATAAATAAGAATACTGCCCCATATCTAATTTTATAACTAAACTTACCTAATTTATCTAAATTAATTTTAGGACTTTTCTTCTTAGTTTTAACTATCCATTTATCAAATATTAATATTAATGCTGGTAATACTAAGAAAATACATATTAAACTAAATAATACTCCCTTAGCTAAAATAAATCCTAAATCTTTACCTATTTTAAAACTCATAAATACTAAAGCAAGTAACCCTACAATCGTCGTAATAGAACTACTTGATATTGCACTAAAAGCTTTATATAAAGCCTTTTTCATAGCTTTTACTTTATCTTTTTCTGTTTGTTTTTCTTGATCATATCTGTTCATTAACATAATCGAATAATCCATAGATAAAGCCATTTGTAATATTGCTACAATCGAATTAGTTATATTAGAAACACTAGGAAATATAACATTAGTTCCTTTATTTAATACTACAGCCATCAAAATAGATATTAAAAATAAAAAAGGTTCGACATAAGATTCACACATAACTAAAAGTATCACTAAAGCACTTACCACGGCTAATACAATTATTCCAAATGGTAATACTGTTTTATTAGCTTCCGCTATACTTCCACTAGTATAAAAAGTATAATCTTGATATTTTTCTTCAATTTTTTTATAAACTTCTTCCGCAAGTTTAGAATCCGCTTTATCTTTTATTGTAATTGTATATAGAGTATAATTATCTTTATTATATTCATCGGTATTATCATAATCAACACTATCTATTCCCTTAATATTTAATAATTCTTCTTTTATTACCTTTTTCTCATCTTCATTTAAATCTTCAAACATTATATCTAAGTTACTTATCTCATCAAATTCCTCTTCCATAATGTTCATTCCTATTCTAGTCTCGGAAGTATCAGGTAAATATTTTGCTATATCATGATTAATATTAACTTTATTAGATAATATTGCACAAAAGATTGTTAAACACCCAAATAAAACTAAAATAAAATATCTTTTGTTAATTATAAAATCTGTAATTTTTTTCAAACACTTATCTCCCTTTCTTTTTTAGTGCCATGCTACATTATATTATTAAAAAATATATATTAATAGTATAAATTTATCATAAGTGTCTAAATTTAGACACTTTTAATAAAAATGCCTTTTTATTCCTATAATAATCTGTTATAATATTTATACATTATTTATTTAAAGAAAGGTTTTATATATGAAAGTAAAATGTCTAAATTCTTCTTCTCTTAAAACACGTAACTTAATTAAACAAACTTTTGCTGAATTAATTAATGAAAAAAAGCAATTAGAAAAAATAACTGTCACCCAGTTAGTTCAAAAAGCTGGTATTACTCGCAGTACTTTTTATACTCACTACGATAATATATATGCTGTTGCTAACGATTATCAGATGCAAACCATTGATCTTTTATGTAGTGACGATTTAAAATTACACTCTAAAAAAGACATTTTAGAATATTTTAATAATATTATTAAATGTCTCAAAGAAAATGAAGAAACTTATAAATTATTATTATCCACGGATGAATCTCTTTTATTTTTAGAAAAATTAAATAAAATTGCCAGAAATAAAATTTATGATGCTCTAAAAGATACATATCCTAATCAATATTTAAGTATTGATGTTTCTTTCTTAGTAAATGGTATAGTCTTAGAAATAATCAAATATTTCCGTCATGAAAGTACTTATTCTTTAGATGATATTCTCTATAATATGCAAAAATGGTTCGAAAAATTATTTAATTAATCGAACCATTTTTTTAATCTATTTTTTGATATTTACTAGTTAATACCTCGGCCACTTTTAAACCATCTATAGCACTAGTAGTAATTCCTCCTGTATATCCGGAACCTTCTCCAATCGGATATATACCTTTGATAGAACTTTCCATATTATTATCTCTAACAATTCTAATTGGTGAAGAAGTTCTAGCTTCTAAAGCACATATTAAAGCATCATCTTTGGCAAATCCTTCAATCTTTTTATCAAAATTAGGCATTGCTTCTTTTATTGCCTCCGTAATAAATTTTGGTAAAATCTCTCCAACATTTTCTAAACAATACTTTCCTTTAACTTGTGGTATTACCTCGCCTAAATTTTGTGATACCCTATTAAGTTTAAAATCCTTCCATGTTTGCATAGGAATTTTCCCTTGACAAGCTTCATAAGTTTTTGCTTCTAATTTCCTTTGAAACTCCATACCATCTAATACTTTATCGCCAAAATCTTTTTTTGTAACTTGCACCACTATTGCACTATTAGCTATTCCACTATCTCTTTTATAATTGCTCATTCCATTAATTGTTAATCTATTTGCTTCACTTGAAGCATTTACTACATATCCTCCCGGACACATGCAAAAACTATAAACTCCCCGTCCTTCTTTAGTTGTATATGTCAGTTTATAATTAGCATTAGGTAAATATTTAGCATAATCTCCATATTGACTATTATTTATCATTTGTTGATCATGCATAATTCTAACTCCCATTGCAAAATCTTTACTTTCTAATTTTAATCCATGATTATAGAGCATCAAAAAAGTATCTCTAGCACTATGACCTATAGCTAATATTAAATTATTACATTTTATTTCTTCTGTATTATTTACTATAATCTTTTCTAATTTATTATTTTCAATTATTAAATCAGTTAATTTAGTTTTATATCTAAATTCTCCCCCTAAACTTATAATTTTATCACGCATATTTTTTACTACATCTCTTAAAATATCAGTCCCAATATGGGGATGTTGTAAATATAATATTTCTTTAGGCGCACCAAATTCCACAAATACTTCTAATACTTTGTTTCCTCGCCCTTTAGCTTCTTTACTTAAAGTATTTAATTTGCCATCTGAAAAAGTTCCAGCCCCACCTTCACCAAATTGTACATTAGAATCTTCATCAAGTTTGCCATTTTCCCAAAATTCTTGTACTTTTTTAACTCGACTATCTATCATTTCGCCTCGTTCAATAATTATTGGTTTAAAACCTTTTAATGTTAAAAGATATGCGGCAAATAAACCGGCAGGACCACTTCCCACTATAACTATTGAACTATCTAATTTTTCTTGACCATATTGAGGTTCCTCATAATGATATTCTATAGCTTTAGTAATACTGTTATTTTTGTTTTTAGCTAAAAATTCTTCTTCCTTATCAATTTCTATATCCAAAGTATATACATAAAATATTTGTTTTTTATTGCGAGCATCAATCGACTTTCTTATTATTTTAATATCTCTAATTGGTCTAGCTATAATTTTTTCTAACTTCTTCTTTAAAGTTTCTGTACTATCTTTAATAACTTCTACTTTTATATCTTTTACTCTAATCATTAAGCTTATCACCCACAATTAATCCACTAATCCAACAAAGACCTAAATTATATCCTCCACAATCACCATGCGCATCTAATATTTCTCCTGTAAAATATAAACCTTTTACTAATTTACTTTCTAAATTTTCATAATTAACTTCTTTTAAAGGAATTCCCCCAAAACATATTTGTGCATTAGCAAAATCTCCTATATCTTTAACTTTAAAAGGAAAATTTACTAAATACTCAACTAATAAATCTTGATTTATATTTTCCCAATAATCTTCATCTTTAATATGTAATAAATCTAAAATTAAATTAACTAATTTATAATTTAAAAACCCTTCTAAAATTTCTTTAATTGTATATCCCTTAAGTTTTTTATTTTGTTCATCTAAAAATTTTTTAAAATTATCTTCTTTAAACCAAGGAACTAAATTAATATAAACCTCTTCTTTTTTATTTAAACTTAACCCTTTAGCAATATATCCACTTAAATTAAAAGTACATATTCCACTTATTCCTAATTTTGTAAATTGTACTTCTCCCTGTTCTTTTTTAATAACTTTTCCATCTTCTATTAATGTTAAAATAGCTTCACTTCTAACCCCATCCCATTTTTTATAATAATGATCTTCTCCAATTAAATAAACTAAAGATGGTAAAACTTCATTTATCGTATGTCCTAATTTTTTAGCTAAAGTATATCCCAATCCATCACTTCCCGTTTTAGGACAAGCTTTACTTCCCATCGCTAAAACAACTTTATCAAATTCATATTTATCTTTATTAGTAGTAACTATAAATTTATCTTTTTTAACTATATCTAATACTTCTTCTTCTAATTTTATCTTAATTCCTAATTTTTCTATTTTTCTAGCCATCGCATTAACTATACTAATAGCTTGATTAGAATAAGGATAATAATAGTTGTTAATAACTTTAGCTTTAATTCCTAAACTATCAAAAAAAGGTAATACTTCATTTATTTTTAAATCAATTATCTTTTGTAAAATATCTAAATCGCTAGCATAGTATTTATTTATATTTTGTTCTTCATTCCAAAAATTACATCTACCATTTCCCGTTAATAGTAATTTTTTCCCAATTTTATTGTTCTTTTCTATAATAGTTACATCTATATTTCTTTCTTTAAGTCTAATAGCCGTAACTAAACCTGAAGCGCCCGCTCCAATTATTAATACTTTCATTATCTCACCACTTTTTAAGGTCTAAGTCCTGATGCTCCTTGTAAAGTAATTGTCTCTCCACTTAAATAAGCTGCATCTTTACTAGCTAAAAATACACAAACTCTTCCTATATCTTCTTTAGCATCGCCAAATCTTCCCATCGGTATTCCTTGAATTGTTTTGTTATATGCTTCGGGATATTCTTCTTTCCAACTTGCAAGTTGTGAAGTCATAACTAAAGGGCAAACGACATTTACGTTGATATTATAGGCACCCCACTCTGTAGCCGCTACTCGACTTAAACCTCTAATACCTTCTTTAGCTGCCGCATAACTAGATTGCCCAACTCTTCCAAATAATCCTGCTCCACTAGCAAAATTTATTACTGATCCTTGAGTTTCTTTTAAATAATTAAAACACTCTCTCATATAATGAAATGCTGCCATAAGTCCTGAATTTATTGCTAATAAAAAATCTTCATCTGTGTGTTCTACTAGCATCTTTCCTGATTTAGAAGCTTGTGCATTATTAATTAATACATTTATTTTTCCAAATTCTTTAATTGTTGTTTGTACAACTTCTCTAACAGCTTGTTCATCACTACCATCTCCAACTAAAGCTAAAACTTTAACTTTATATTTATCTTCTAATTTATGCTTAGCCTCATCTAAAGTATCTTTAGTTCTTCCTGTTATTACAATATTATAACCTTCTTCAGCAAAAGCTTCTGCTACCCCATAACCAATACCTTTACCTCCACCAGTTATAATTACTACTTTATTATCCATAATATCCTCCATATAAATTATTATAATATAAATTTAAATATAATAAAAGAGCATAAAAAAATAAAGACGAGGAAAAAAGCTCGTCTTAAAAAATTATTAGGTTTTTTTATTTGAACATTTTTTTAGTTGCTGTTCCAACAACACCTAAACTAGAGATTGCCATAGTAACTAAACTACCAATAGCATCAAAAGTTTTAGGATTTTCGCTAGGTTGGTCATCACTTGTACCAGGTTTTTCAGGATCTTTTTCAGGGTCACTAGCAGCGCCAGCTTTAACAACTACAGTTTTATCATCTTTATTAACTGTATAAGTTGAAGTAGTAGCTACTAAATCTTCCGTATTTTTATCAGCATCAGGGTTTCCTTCTCCACCAGAAGTAGTGCTTGAAGCTACCATTCCGTAGTTAAATGTACCAGCTGTTACATTACCTTTATTTTTAGCTATATCAGTAATAAATAATGCAGGTAAATATTCACGAGTAACTGTATCTTCACCACTAGTAAATGTACCACCATTAATCTTAATAGTTGCACCTGCGCCTAAACGTACAGCATAACCTGTGTCAAGAGTAGAAGAACCAGAAGTAGCTGTAAATGTACCATTATTAATAGTTACATCAGAAATAGCAGTAATTGACACTACACTATTATCAGCTCCATCAGCAGTATATTTACCACCATTAACAGTTAATTTAGCATAACCTCCAACTAATAATGCATTAGCTTTTACTGATGAAGTAGTAGCATTTACATTAATAACACTTGCGTTTACTTTTGAATTATTAGTTCCAACTTTAACTAATTGTTCTTGAAGATCATAATTACCAGCAACTGTTATATCAGCATATGCTGTTGTATCAAAAGCAACTTTAGCTGATTCAACTGTTGTTGATGCATCAGTTATAATTGTAATTCTTCCACTTGACGCAGTAGTACCATCAGCTACAACAAATGTATCATTATCATCTAATGCATAAGTAACTTTACCAGTAGTTTTAAAAGTTCCACCACGTTGTACACTAACTAATGTAGTAACTGTACCTGCAACTTGGCTTCCAGTTCCACTACCATTGATAGTTAAACTTCCTCCTTTTACTACAACAAATGGGCTAGCAACTTGTACATCAAGTTCATAACCAGCTAAATTAATTGTAACTGGACAAGTAATACCAGTTCCATGAGTTTGTCCATCTGTTTTAAAGGTATCTGAACCAGATAATACTGTATCAGCTAATAATGTAATATCTACTTTAGTGATTTTTTCACCGTCAGTATCAACACGATCTTTAATTTCTGCAACAACATCAGTTAAATCACCATATGTAGCAGTTTCAGAACCTTCTTTGCTTCCAACGATTGTAGCTCTAATATGACAAGCATCTCCACTACATGGAGTACCGCTAGCAGCTTTTGCTGTTCCCATTACGCTTATAGCCATAACAGAAACAACTAATAAACCTAACATTCTTTTTAGATTTTTCAAAATCCATATCTCCTTTCAGAAATTAGTATAACACATACCCCCCCCCCGTATGTCAATAGGGTTTTGTATATTTTTTTACTTTTCATGACAAATTATTGCTAAATAAAAATTATCACCTAATTAAAGCTAGATTTTAGCCGTTAACAAACAATATTTTAATATTTTATAAAATTTAAAAAGCCCTAAAAATTAGGGCTATATAAAAAAATAAAGACGAGGAAAAAAGCTCGTCTTAAAAAATTATTAGGTTTTTTTTATTTGAACATTTTTTTAGTTGCTGTTCCAACAACACCTAAACTAGAGATTGCCATAGTAACTAAACTACCAATAGCATCAAAAGTTTTAGGATTTTCGCTAGGTTGGTCATCACCAGTACTAGGTTTATTTTCAGGATCTTTTTCAGGGTCACTAGCAGCACCAGCTTTAACAACTACAGTACCATTATCTTTATTAACAGTATAAGTTGAAGTAGTAGCTACTAAATTAGCAATATTCTTATCAGTGTCAGGATTTCCTTGTTCACCTAAAGTTTTACCAGTAGCAACCATTCCATAGTTAAATGTACCAGCTATTACATTACCTTTATTCTTTGGCATAGTTTTAATAAATAATGCAGGTAAGTATTCACCATCTGAACCTTCACCACTTGTGAAAGTTCCTCCATTAATAGTAGCTTCTACATCTTCACCTAAAGCAACAGCATAACCTTTGCCTTCTGAAGAGCCAGAAGTAGCTTTAAAGTCTCCACCATTAATAACTACAGCTGAAGCTGCATCAACAGCAACTGCATTTTTATTAGCTAAGTCAGCTGCGTATTCACCACCATTAATAGTTAATTTAGTATAACCACCAACTGAAATAACATCTTCACCAGTAGAAGTAGCTTTAGCGTTTACATTAATAACACTAGCATTTGCTTTAGAAGCATTTTCTCCAACTTTAATTAGTTGATCAGCAACATTATAAGTACCTGCAACAGTTACATCAGCATATGCCTTAACATCAAAGCCAACGTTAGCTTCAACAGTAGTACCAGCATCAGTTGTAACTGTAACTCTTCCACTTTCATCAGTAGTTGTTGCAACAAATGTAGCTGTATCATCTAAAGTATAAGTAACTTTTCCAGTAGTTTTAAAGCTTCCACTACGATCTACACTAACTAATGTAGTTGCCTTATTAGTTGCAGTAACTTCTCCACTTCCGTTAATAGTTAAACTTCCACCTTTTTTTACGTCGAATGGACTAGCAACATCTATAGCTAATTCATGACCGCCTAAATTAATTGTAACTGGGCAAGTAATTCCACCAGTAGCAGAATTTACAGTGTGGAAAGCTACATCAGCTAAAGTAGCATCATCTAATAAAGTAATTTCAACTTTAGTAATTTTTTCTGTAGCATCGCTTACACCAGCACGGGCAGCAATTTCAGCTGCTACATCTTTTAAATCTCCGTAAGTTGCAGTTTCAGAACCTTTCTTACTTCCGACGATTGTAGCTTTAACATGACATGCTTCTCCGCTACAAACCTCGGCTCTTGCTGTTCCCATTACACTTATAGCCATAACAGAAACAACTAATAAACCTAACATTCTTTTTAGATTTTTCAAAATCCATATCTCCTTTCAGAAATTAGTATAACATATACCCCCCCCCCCGTATGTCAATAGGATTTTGTATATTTTTTACTTTTCATGACAAATTTTTTGTAAAAAAAAACTATTAAATCATTTTTAATAGTTTTTAAGCTTTACTAACTTGATATATTTCTACTTCAACTGGCGTTTCTTGACCAAATAAATCAATTAAAACATTTAATCGATTATTTTCTAAGTCAATACTATCGACTTTACCTATCATACCTTTAAATGGACCATCAACAATACTAACTTTATCTCCAACGGCCATTTCAGATTCAATATTAACTCTACTCATACCCATGTTAGAAAGTATTTTATCTATTTCTTGTGGAAGTAATGGTGTAGGCTTTGCTCCTTTTCCTGAAGATCCAATAAATCCTGTTACGCCTGGAGTATTACGCACAATATACCATGCTTCATCACTCATAACCATTTCTACAAGGACATAGCCAGGAAACATTTTCTTTACTTTTTCTTTTTTTACTCCATCTTTTACTTCAACTTCAGTAGTCTCAGGAATAATTATTCTATGGATATAATCTTGCATCCCCATAGACTCTGCTTTAGCTTCTAATTTTTCTTTAACTTTTGCTTCATGACCTGAATAGGTATTAACAACATACCATTCTTTCTCCATTAATTAAAATCCCCCTTTTATTAAAGACATAACTAAATTTAACAATACAAAGAATATTACTAAAATAATTACAAACACTACTGTTGCAAATGTATATTTTAATACTTCCGCTTTACTAGGCCATTTTACCTTTTCAAGCTCTTTTCTAATTCCTACAAAGTAATTTTCTTTTTTTACTTTTTGTTTAGGAGCTTTTTCCTTTTTATTCTTTTTTACTTCTTTTTCTTTTGTCGAATTTTTTGCCATTTTCTTCTCCTTATTTTTTTCTAAATTAAAAAACACTTTCGTGTTCATCTATAATTTACCACAAAACTTCTTAAAATGCAAGTATTATTTAAAATTATTAATTTTACTTAATGCTCTTTGATAAGCTTCATTTTCATCTTGTAATAAATATTGCATAGATAAAATAACATTATCTAAAAATTCTAAACCTTCTTCTTTTTGTGATAAAACAACATAGTTATCACCCTGCATAATTGTCCCCTTTTTAAAAGAATCTCTTTCTACCGGATTTTTAAATAATAAATACTTATAATTATCTTTAAAATTACGATATAAACTAACTACATTTATACTTGTTTGATAAAGTCCAATATCATTTAATTCAAAACTAAATTTTTTTAATAAATATAATAAAAAAGGCTTTCTTTGTTTAAAATTAGTTCTAATATCTAAATAATTATTATCAAGCATCAAAGTAATATAATAAGCCATTAGTAATGAAGCTAAACCTTTATTTCTCCACTCGTCTTTAACATATAACCCTATATAAGTACTTTTTTTAGTTTTTAAATCTAAATAAAAATAAACATATCCTAAACATTCAAAATTTTTTAATCCCCTCTTATATATTTTAACAAAATATTGATCTAACTCTTTTTGAGGAAAATAACTTTTTTCTAAACAAACTTTCCATTCCCCAGATCCATCTTCAAATCTATCTAATGCATACGATTTTAAATACTTTAGATCTTCACTAATTAAAATCATAATAAATCCCCCTTTAGGCAAACAAGAACCATTATATCACAATTTTATCTAAATAAAAACTTAATTAGGAAAAATAGCCCCTAAAAATAAACCTATTACCATATAAATTAAATAACTAGCCCTAAAACTTGGTCTAACATTTAAAAAAAGTAATATTAAGGACCCTATCATAAAACCTAAAATAACCGCGTCCATTATTTCTTTTTGTTTTTCTAATAAATAATGCATTATCATACTAACTATTATTACCCCTATAATTATTCCTAAAATATATAAAAGAAATATTAGTGAATTAGGATTACTTAAAATAGTTAAAACATATTCATAACTACCTAAAAGCATATATATAGCTGTTCCACTAATTCCCGGGACTATAGAAGATAAAGCATCAATAAAACCTAAAAGTATAGTATATAAATAATGGATAAGACTTCCTTTAAAAATAAAAGTATTACTCCCCGAATTAAAACTTAAAGCTAATAATAAAATTAAACTTAAACTAAAAATAGTTATGTTTTTCAAATTAAATTTAATTTTTTTGACAAAAGGTCTTAAAGTTCCCATAATTAAACCTAAAAATAAAAAAATTGTCTGTTTATAATAATTAGTTAAAAAAAATAATATTATTTTACTAAATAAAACAATAGCTATAAATAAACCTAAACAAAAATTACCTAATAATTTACTATTTTCTTTTATATTATCAAAAAAATTAGTAATTGCCCCAATTAATTTTTCATATATTCCCATCATTACTGCTAACATAGCTCCACTAACTCCCGGTATAACTTTCCCAATACCGACAATAAAACCTTTAATAATTAACTTTAAATTCATCCTATCACCTTTCCCTAAATTTTATGCTAAAAAAAAGAAGATTATCAAATCTTCTTAACAACATCTATTTTCATAAACATTTTGCACTTCATTTTCTTCACAACAAGAATATGTAGGTGTGTATGTATGTCTATATATATGATGGTTTATTATTCTCGTATTACATGGTTGAATATGTGGAACTTCATGACAAATATAGCGATGACAAACTGTTTCTCTTGGACATTCATATACTGGTGGGCATACTACGCCTGGCATAGTCTCTCCCATCATTCCCATTTGACCATAGCCCATATTCATATCTTGACAATCACTTCCGGTATTATAATAAGCTTCTTGAGTAACCCCAAAATCTCTATTATTATTAATTTTCAAGCCAATCACTTTTCCTTTCTAGTTTATTTTATGTATAAACTAGTTATATGGCTAGGTAAAAGACCAAATTATTTATCAAATTTCATATTTCCATTACTAAAGGCTTTCATCATATTTTTCATTTCTTCAAATTGTTTTAAAAGCCGATTAACTTCTTCTACACTTCTTCCACTACCTTTAGCAATTCTTTGTTTTCTACTTGCTTTTAATACTTCTGGATGTTTTCTTTCATAAGGCGTCATAGAACTAATTATCGCCTCAACATGTAAAAGTTGTTTATTATCTACACTTATATTATTAAGACCCATTTTTCGAGCCCCAGGAAGCATTTTTAAAATATTCTCTAATGGGCCTAATTTCTTTATTTGTTTTAAATTTACTAAAAAATCTTCTAAACTATAACTACCTTTTCGCATTTTTTGCATTTGATCTTTAGCATCATCTTCACTCATAACATCTTCAACTTTTTCGGCAATTCCTAAAATATCGCCCATATCTAAAATTCGTTCTGCCATAGCAATCGGATGAAATTCTCTTAGGCCATCCATTTTTTCTGAATCCCCGACAAATTTAATTGGGATATTTGTTAAATGTCTAACTGAAAGCGCTACTCCACCCTTAGTATTACCATCTAACTTTGTTAAAATAGTTCCAGTTAAATTAAGGGCTTCATTAAATCCGGTTATAACATTTATCGCATCTTGCCCCATCATCGCATCAATTACTAAAATAGTCTCATCAATTTTAAAATTACCAGCAATATTCTTTAATTCTTGCATTAAATCTTCATCAATTTGTAATCTACCAGCCGTATCAATAATTATATAATCTCGCTTATTTTCTTTGGCATATTCTAAAGCATCAGCAATAATTTTTTGAGGTTCAATTTTTCCTTCTGAAAATACTGGAATATTTAAATCTTTACCAATTTGTTTTAATTGTTCAATAGCCGCCGGTCTATATATATCACACGCAACTAAAAGTGGTTGTTTATTATGTTTTTTTCTTAAATAATTTGCTAATTTACCAGCCGTAGTAGTTTTACCACTTCCTTGTAAACCACAAAGCATAAGAATAGTTTGTCCATCATTTATTTTTAAAGGTTCGTATTCTCCCCCTAATAAATCTACTAATTCATCTTTAACTAATTTTATAAATAATTCATCGGGCTTTAAATTTTTACCAACATCTAAACCTAAAGCTTTTTCTTTAACATTAGCCACAAATTCTTTAACTACTTGATAATTAACATCAGCTTCTAATAAAGCAAGTCTAATTTCTCTCATTGCTTCACTGATATTTTCTTCAGTAATTCTACCCATACCTCGAATATTTTTTATAGCATTACTAATTCTATCTCCCATATATTCAAACATTGCTACCATCTCCATTAAAACATTATAGCAAAAAAAAATACCACGCACAAGGTTAACTTAAGGCAGTATTTCTTATATTATCAATAAAAGTTTGCATAATAGTTAAATAATTATCATTATTAAGTACTTCTTCATCACTAAGTGTATACATCATTTCTACATTTATTATATTTGCTTTATATTTATCTTTTAAATTTTTTATTAACTCTGTTTCTTCATCACTACTACACATATATATATCTTTATATTTTTCATTTTTAAAATTACTTTCTATACTTGTACTATAATCTTCATCCGCAAGTACTATTACATTAAATCCATAATTTTCTAAAAATTTAAGTTTTGAAGAAGATACAACTATATCTTTAGAAGCCGCACTATTTGCAATATTTCTTAAAGTCGCATCCATATATGATAAAGTTTGTTGTAACTCATTATATTTACTTTCAATACTATCTATTACAATCTTACTAGTTGTATAATCTATTAAATTATTTTTAATATTTTTAGCTAACATTAAATAATTATTTGGTGATAACCATAACTCTTCTACTTCATATTCATAATTAAGTCCATAAGCTACATCAATTAATAAAACATTTTCATTATCATTTAAAAACTCTCTAGCTAATTCTTTTTCATTAGTTAAACCATTATATACAAATAACGCGCCCCGATGATAATTTTCTTTTTGTTTAAGAGTTAATTCATAATTAAAAACATCCGCTCCCGAAGGATATATACTTTGTACAGTTTTTTCACTTCCATATAAATAATCTGTTAAAAATTGAATAGGATATACTGTTGTATATACATTATCATTTAATAGTTTATCATCTCTAAAACACCCCGATAAACTTAATAATAAAACCATAACCAACCCCAAATTTATAAATTTTTTCATTTTTTCACCTTTAAATACATTAATATTTTAAATTATTTTTAACAATA
Organism: uncultured Bacilli bacterium; assembly: GCA_947632455.1. Taxonomy (GTDB): domain Bacteria; phylum Bacillota_I; class Bacilli_A; order RF39; family UBA660; genus Caccenecus. The sequence goes on along the minus strand of CANRPK010000007.1, from coordinate 8,851 downwards.
ATGCAACAACTTATATTATTTTTTTCCCTCTCATCTTTTTTTTGACAAAACTTCCCCAAAAATATCCCTTTACGTTTTTATTTTCTTTATTTATAATAACTACTATGAAATTAATGGTCTTAAATAACATTCTAGATAAACAACAAACTAAATGTGCTATAACTAATAATATTAATACTATTATTATTGCCGGGGCTGGATCAGGTAAAAGCTTAACTATGGTTGGTAAAATAAAATACTTAGTTAATATTTTAAATATATCTATTAATGATATTTTATGTATTACTTTTACTAATGATGCGGCTAAAAGCTTAGAAAATAAAATAAATAAAGAACTAAATTTAAATACTAAAGTATATACTTTTCATAAACTAGCTTTAGAAATAATTAAAGATTATAATCTAACTTATACTATAGCCGATCCTAATTTATTAGAATATATAACAAATGAAATATTTCTTAGTTTAAATAATCCTTATTTATATAAATTATTTAAAAATAATATTAATATTATCCCTAGATTTATCCATTTATATATATCTAATTTTAATAACTTTAATTTAATTATTAAAAAAGCTTTAAAATCCGATATTCCCTATTTATTAATAATTAAAAAAATCTTAGATATATATACTTTAGAAAAACAATCTCAAGGCTTAATCGATTTTGATGATATGTTGCAAATAGCTACTAATCTTGTTTTAACAAATGGCATTAATAAAACTTATAAATATATTATTATTGATGAATATCAAGATACATCAAAAAAAGAAGGTGCTTTAATTAAAGCTATAATTAATAAAACTAACGCTCTAATTACCGTCGTAGGTGATGATTTTCAATCTATTTATCGTTTTTCCGGATGTGATCTAGCTAATTTTCTAAATTTTAAAAAAGAATTTAAACCTGCCAAAACACTATATTTAACTACTACTTATCGTAATAGTAATGAACTTATAAAAGTCGCCGGTTCTTTTATTATGCAAAATAAAAGACAAATAAAAAAACATTTAACATCTTCTAAAAGACTTAATAAACCATTAATTATTTTATATTATAAAAATATTAAAAAAGATTTTTTAAAAGCTCTAGATTATATTAATCAAGATAATCTCATGATATTAGGTCGTAATAATAATGATATATATGATGTATTAAATCCCATATACATTAATAATAATATTATTTCTTATAAATATTCTAATATATATTATAAAACTATTCATAAATCTAAAGGCTTAGAAGAAGAAAATGTATTAATTATTAATTTAACTAATAATATTAATAGTCTTCCTTCCCAAATAAAAGAAGAAAGCTTATTAAAGTATGTTCTTATTTATAAAGATCTATACCCTTATGAAGAAGAAAGAAGATTATTTTATGTTGCCCTAACTAGAACTAAAAATTATTGTTATTTATATGTAAATAAAAATAACCCTTCAATCTTTATTGAAGAGTTAAATAAACATTATAAAAAATATATTAGCATTATTAATTTATAATAAATCTTCATATTCTTTATTTTTAAGTTCCCCTAATTTTATTATTTCATGTTCTTTTATTGCTTTATAAATTAATTCTTCATAAGGAATTAATTTTTCATATTCCCTACATCTTTCTTTATCAGGATTAATAACAGGATGTTTAGGAACAAATATTGTACAACAATCTTCATAAGGTAATATACTAGTCTCATAAGTATCTATTTTTTTAGCTATCTCAATTATATCTAATTTATCAAAACAAGCCAGTGGTCTAATAACTGGTATTTTTACTACTTCATTAATTGCACTCATACTTGTTAAAGTTTGACTAGCTACTTGACCAATAGACTCCCCATTAATTAATATTTTACAGTTTCTTCTTCCTGCGATTATTGCACTTATCCTATACATCATTCGTCTCATAATGGTAATTAAATACTCATGAGGAATATTTTTATATATTTCTTCTTGAATTTCTGTAAAATTAATAACATGTAAATTTATTTCATGATTATATTTAGCTAATTTTCTAGCTAATTCTTTAACTTTATTTTTAGCTTCTATACTAGTATGAGGAGGACTTTCAAAATAAATAGCTTCTATCTTAACTCCTCTTTTAATAGCCATATAACCCGCAACAGGTGAATCTATTCCTCCACTAAGCATAAGTAATCCTTTACCTAAAGTACCTACTGGATATCCCCCTAATCCCTTAATTTTTTCAAAATAAATTAAAGTATTATTAAGTCTATATTCTATATTTATTAATACCTCAGGATTATTTACATCAACTTTTAAATTAGGAATATTTTTTAATATAAAAGCTCCCATATTTTTACTTAATTCTACACTAGTACTATTAATTTTTTTATTACTTCTTTTAGTTTCTACTTTAAAAGTCTTAAATTCTTTTTCTTTTAATAATTTCAATAATTCTTCTTTAATAACCTCAAATTCAATACTATCAATAATATAACTTATATTAATTTCATGTATTCCAAAAATATTTTTAACTTTATCTAATACTCTATCTATATTTCTAGTATGAATAAACATTCTTCCTAAATCATAATCAATAGTAGCCTCATCATCTTTTAACACATAACTTATATTATCTTTTAATTTTGTTAAAAAGAAATTAATATTATCTTTTTTAGTTGATAATTCTCCATATTTAATAAGTATAACTTTTTCCATAATCATCCCCAAAAAACATTATACTAAAAGCCTATTTTTTTGTAAAGAAAAAGGTTACTCATGTAACCCACTTAATTTTTTATAAATACTATCAAAAGTTGTAATAAATTTATTTACTTCTTCAGTAGTAGTTAGATGTGATAAACTTATTCTTAAAGTTGACGATGCTCTAACTTTATCATTATATATAGCTAGTACACTTTGGGACATATTTCCACTAGAACAAGCTGTATTTGTTGACACATATATTTCATTTTCTTCTAAAGCATGCAAAAATGTTTCTGCTTTTATATTTCTTAAACTAATATTTAATATATGTGGTATTGTATATTTAGTTTTATTAATCATAACTCCTTCATATTTACTTAAAGCATCTACAATTTTTAAATTAAGTCTTTCAATAAATCTTTCTCTTTTCTCAATATCTGTAGTTGCTAATCTAACCGCTTTTGATAACGCTACAATTAATGGTACTGGTGGAGTTCCCGGATTTAACATATTTACACTTCCTGAACCATATAAAATAGGTGTTAAAGTAATATTGCTATTTTTATATAATACTCCTATTCCTTTAGGTCCATATATTTTATGTCCTGTAAAAGTTGCTAAATCTACATCATGAAAATTGACACTAACTTTTCCCACTGCTTGGGTCATATCTGAATGAATAATTGTATTAGGATTTTCCTTTTTTACAATTTGTCTAATCATTTTAAGTGGTTGTCTAACTCCCGTTTCACTATTAACTGCACATATAGTAACTAAAATAGTATCTGGTCTAATTAAACTTTTTAGATCTTCAAAGTCTATTAAACCTTCACTATCATTCTTAACATAACTAATTTCAAAACCAATACTCTCTAAATAATTGCATATTGCATACACACTAGGATGTTCTAATTTAGAAGTAATAATATGTTGTCCTCGTTTATGATTTTGTAAAGCAACCCCTAAAATAGCTATATTATTTGATGAAGTTGCTCCATTTGTATATGTTATTTCATTTTCATTTACACTAAATATCTCTGCAATTTGTTTAGTTGCACTATTCATTAAATTTTTAGCCTTAACTCCTAGTTCATGTAATGAATTAGGATTACCAAAAAAATCTTTATTAGTTCTATTATATGTATCTAATACTTCATACCCTACCGGTGTAGTCGCACTATAATCTAAATATACCATTTAAATTCACCTAAACCTATTATACAAAAAATTTTTTGCTTATTCTACTATAAATTATTATTTACTATTATAAATTTTCAAAGCTTTATTAACTACTGCATCATCTCCATATTTTAAAGCAACACTTCTTAAATACTCTACTGAATATTTATCTATATTTTGATATACATCCAATATAGCCTTACTAAGCCCTTCTATATCTTTAACATCGACTAATTTACCACATTTTTGATCAATGTATTCTTCTGGTCCTAAACATTTTGTAGCAACAACCGGTAATCCTCTAGCTAAAGCTTCTACTCCCGGAATACAAAAAGTTTCTTTTTCGCTAGCTATTACAAAAATATTATGTTCTCCTAAAATATTAGCAATCTCATTTTTATTTTTACGACCCACAAAATTTACATATTTATCCATATTTAATTCTTTACATCTATTTTTATAATAATCTTCTAAAAAGCCATCTCCAATTATCGTTAAACTAGCTTCCGTTTTATGCTTTTCTCTAATCAATTTTAAAGCTTCAATTATATCATCAATATTTTTTCCTTGTCTAAGCGCCGAAACTGTTACTAATTTTAAACCTTTAACTTCTTCTTTCGGTAACATAAAATCCTTAACAGCAACTAAATTAGGAATAACTTCACATTCATAACCTAAATCTTTAATAATTTTTGCCATATAATTACTTACAGTTGTAAATTTGTTATTTTTAAGTACATATTCCCCATACTTTTTATTTTTACCTTCAAAAAATCTTTGAAAATAACTAGCATGTTCAGTAACAACCACCGGAATATTATATTTTTTTCCTAAAATACAAGCTGCATAACCTGCAGGAATTGTAACTTGAGCATGAATAACATCAGGTTTTTCATGATCTTTTATATATTCCAAATATAATTTCTCTAATTTCTTACAATACATTTTTATTTGATAATCTTCACTTATTTTACTAACATTAAGCATTTTCTTAATATATACTTTATAACCATCTTCACAAACTATTTCATCTTTCTTCATAAAAATATATTTTAAAGGAGCATTTATTCTTTGCCTAGATATATAAAGCATATCTACATCTGCTTTTTTACTTAAAGCTTGACAAAACTCTTTATGATAAATTCCCATTAATTTATCTTCCCCATCGGGATACCAAGAAGGTATAACTAATACTTTCATTTTATTCACCTACAAATCTAAATCGCCTTTTATTGTATATTTTCCAATTCTTATTAATTCTTCTAAAATTCTTTTTTTCGCATAATCATTTTTATCCCAATCATCTTTTCTTATATCTTTTTCTATCCCTAAAAAATGAATATTATCTGTATCTTCCCCTAAAGCTTTTAAAGTCATGAGTACTCTTCTTGCAATAAAAGCTTTACCTATAATTAAAACTTTTTTATAATCTTTAAAAGTTCCCACTATTTCTTTAGAATAAATTAAATTTTCTTTTACATTACTAGCATTTTTTTCTAATCTACAATCCAAATCTAAGCCTAACTCTAATATATTTTTGTAAATTATTTCCGCTTCACATTCCGTAATATTTTTATTTAAAGTACCTTTTTTACCCGATATAATAATTATTGTATCATCATTTATTTTTTTATCATCATATAATCTTTTTATTACTAAAGCCATTTCTTTATAAAAATTATTACCCAACATAATTACTAAATCATAATTAGTTAACTCATCATAATCTTTACCAATAAATAAAAACTCTGTAATATCATCTTTTGTATTATTTGTCATTTTATCACCATTATTAGTATAACATAACTTTAAAAAAAAACGTACTAAGTACGTTTAAAATCTATCTTTATTTCTTAAAAATGGTGGAATATCATATTCATTATCAGCCTCTATAACTGGTTCTGGTCTTCTTCTTGGTTTAGTATCATCAGAGAATAACATTTCCTCTGCTTCTCCTTCATTTTCAAAACCGGTTGCAATAACTGTAACTATAACTTCATCAGTTAAATTATCATTTTGAATAGCACCAAATATAATGTTTACATCACTATTAGCCGCGGCTCTTACTGTTTCTACTGCATCTTCAATTTCAAATAAAGTTAAGTTTGGTCCACCAGTTACATTAACAATAGCATTAGTAGCTCCTTCAATAGTTGCTTCAAGTAAAGAATTAGCCACAGCTTGTCTTGCAGCTTCGATTGCTCTATTCTCACCGGCATTGCATCCAATACCAATAATTGCTGTACCACTCTTTTGCATAACTGTTTTAACATCAGCAAAATCTAGGTTGATTATTCCTGTAACGGCAATCAAATCTGATATTGATTGAACACCTCTATGTAATACATTATCTACTTCTTTAAAGGCATCTTTAAATGAAGTATTTCTATCAATTATATCTCTTAATTTATCATTTGGAATAACTATTAAGGTATCAACATGTTTCTTTAACTCTTCTAATCCTAAAAGAGCATTTTCCATTCTTCTTTTTCCTTCAAATCTAAAAGGCTTAGTAACTATACCAACTGTTAACGCTCCGGATTCTTGAGCAATTTCAGCAATTACTGGCGCCGCACCTGTACCAGTTCCGCCACCCATTCCACAAGCAACAAAAACCATATCAGCGCCTTTGATAACTTCTTCTAAATCAGCTTTAGACTCAATCGCTGCTGCTCTACCAATTTCTGGATTAGCTCCCGCTCCAAGTCCTTCTGTAATAGTCGCACCAATTTGTACTTTATTTTCACATTTAGAAGCATTTAATACTTGTAAATCAGTATTAACTATAATAAATTCTACGCCTTTAACTCCTTCTTCAATCATTCGGTTAACCGCGTTGTTTCCACCGCCACCAACTCCAATAACTTTAATCTTAGCTATTTGATCCATTTGTAAACCGTTCATATGTCACTCTCCTTAATTATCAAAAAAGTATCCAAATAATTTTCCTAATATTGAATTTTCATTAATATTAACTTTTTTATGGTCTCCACTTAAAATTTCTAATTGTTCTTCATTAAATACTGAATATTCTTTGTTTTTAAGTCTTAATCTTTCATTATAGTATTTCGTTATTCCCACTACTGTACTATATTTATTATTTCTAACTCCTACAATTTCTATTTTACCAAGAATATGCGATTTAGTAAAGACTTTATCAAGTAAAATATTAAAATCTCCCATTTCTGTTGTTCCCCCAGTAACAATTATATATTCAATATCTCTCTTAGTTAAAAGGTTCATTTGCTTCTTTGATAACTCTAATATTTCTGTAAGCCTACTTTCAATTATCTCACATAAATCTTTTTGATTAATTACTACATTTTCCCCTAATCTGTCAGTTAACGAAATCTTTTCTGAAGCCTCAGCCATATCCGGTACAGCTAATCCCAATTTTTCTTTTATCTCTTTAGCATCTTTTTTCGTTATTTTATATATATAAGCAATATCATTATCAATATTTACTCCACCAAGCTCAATTACTTCTGATTTCATAAGAACACCTTTGTTAAATATTGATACAGTTGTTGTTTCTTCTCCAATATTTATAACTGCTCCTAAACTACTAATTGTATTTTTGCTTTTATGAACTTCATAATCACCTAAAGAAGTTGTAACAATATCTAAAACATTTACCCCAATCTTATCTAAAGCATTAATAAAAGGATCAACATTTACTTTAGGAACTGTTATAACTACTGCTTTTAATGATAATTTATTAGCAGCCATATTTAATGGATTTTTAACTATTTGTTCATTATCTATCTTATATCTTGTCGGAATAATACTAATAAGTTCCATATCACTATTTACTTTATTATAACTAGCCGCTTGCATAGCTCTAATTAAATCTTGATGTGTTACTAAATGATCTTCATTAGTTATAGTTGTACTTCCCTCACTCATCTCTACTTCTGTACAATAAGCTGGAATAGCTAAAACAACCTCATTTATTTTAATACCTAGCATCTCTTCTGATTTATGAAAACATTCTTTTAAAACCACGATCAAATCATCACGATTACTAACTAAACCCTTTTTAATTCCCCTACTAGGAACTTCAGAAATACAAAGAACATTAAATGAATTCTTAATAAATTCACCAACTATTAATTTAATTGTACTAGAACCAATATCTAAACTAGCAATAATCTTCCTCATATAGTTTCCTCTATTCTTATATATAACAATTATACTTTAATTTAAATTCATTTTCAACCCTTTATCTATTTAAAAAAAGAGATATCAAATCTCTTTAATCAGTAGTATCTACTACAAATGGATTACTTGATGTACCATTACCACTTGAGAATGTTGTATTAGCATTCAGATTAACTACTGGACGCACACTATAATCATGATCTGTACTTGCAGCACGGATCATACCATCATTACGAACATATATAGCATCGGCATAATCCAATTCAGCATTAAATCGTGACGGAGACATTGTCCAATAGTTTTGGTTAATATTTAGCCAGCATTCGCTAGCAACACTTCCTGCAAAGCCTCCGGCCATAACTACTTCATCACTTGTGATTGTTGCTACTGGAACATCTAATACTTTATTTCCATTGCTAGAACCTATTGTTGTATATAAATCTCTTCCTAATGCAGTATTATCTACATCATTAAAATTGCTAAAGCCTAAAGTTTCAGCTGGATTTATCTCTGGCATTACAGCACCACATTTTAACGTTGGATATTGTTTTGTTCTCCAATCTACTACTTTCATAAGTAATCTTGATGCTGGACCATATCCTGTAGCAGCTTTAGCAGCACCATTACCATTAAAATCTTCCCAAATGTCTTTTACTACAGTTCTATCATTGCAAAATCCAGTATCTCCACTTAAGTATTTAGTATAATTTGTCATTGCCCCTTCACCACTATACCAACTATTTACTGCTTCTGCTATTGTACTTGGATGAGCATTTGTATGAGTGGCATCATATGTTTCTTGTCCTGGTTCTCCATAATAATATCCTACATAGGTATTATCA
>CANRPK010000006.1 GCA_947632455.1 uncultured Bacilli bacterium | reverse complement strand
AACAAAATTTATAAATTACAAGAAGTTGTTAATAATATTTGATTATTCTTTTGTTGCACTTGACTTTTTAATTATTATTGCTAGTTATTTTTAGTATTAACTATTTATTTAACAAAAAAACAAACAGTTAACTGTTTGCTTCTTCTTCATCAACATCTATGACAACTAAATCATCTAAATCATCATCAGGTAAGTCATCATCACTATCTGAATCATAGAATAAATTATCATTATCTTCTTCTTCATCAGTTTTATCTTCAAGGGAGTCTTCATCGTCTTCAACTTCACTAGTAAGTGTATCATCATCTTCATCATCGACTACAACTTTAGTATTATGTAATTCTTTTAAATCCCATGAACCATCTTCTAACATTATAAATCTTTTATCGGTAGTTAATAATTCAAAGAAATCAGTTATTTTATCTATATAAGCATTTTCATTTAATTCTAATACTTCACATACTTTTTGAAATAAAAGATTGATTTTCATTTTAGTTTTTTCTTCTTTAAGAATTAAATAAGCTATATCATCATAATTCATAGTTTCTAATTCTTCTTTGCTTATATTATTTAGTTTCATTTTATGTCTCCTTTAATTATACTAAAACATTATATGTTAGAGTACTAAAAAATGTAAGTACATTTCTAACTTTTGTAATTGTAATATTAAAATATATATTTGTCAATTCTTAATTTACATTTTTTCAGGAATATTTATACCTAAAATGTTTAGAAGTTCAACATTATTATCATAAATAATTTTTGTAAGAGTTAACCAAGAATTTTTTTTGATATTATCTTCTTCAGTTAAAACTTTATTTTCAGCATAAAAATTGTTATATAAATTAGTTATTTTATATAAGTATTCACATATTTCATTTAAAGAATAATTTTCATAACTACGTTTTATAATACGTTTTAAATCAAGCATAGTAACAATGATTTGTCTTTCAATATCGGTAGAAATTACATCCATTTTATTAAATTTAGTCATAGATTTATTTAAAAGTGAACGCATTCTAATAGTAGAATATAAAAGATAAGTTCCAGTTTTACCATTTAAGTCAGTAAATTTATCAATATCAAAATTATAGTCAGTAGTTCTAAATGGTAATAAATCAGCATATTTAATGGCGGCGACTGCAATAGTTCGAGCAATTTTAGCACGATTTTCAGTAATAGTTGGTAGTAATCTTTTTTCGCATTCTATAGTCACATTATCTAGAAGTTCAGAAAGGGGCATAACTCCACCATCACGAGTTTTAAAAGGTTTACCATCAGGGCCGTTCATAGTTCCAAAGCCATTAAAAATTAATTTTAAATTTGGATCAACCATATTACTTTTTTGGGCCACTCTAAATACTTGAGTAAAATGAAGTTCTTGACGTTTATCTGTTAAATACCATATTTCATCTAAAGAAAATTTATGAGTTCTTTCCCAAATAGCTGCTAAATCAGTGGCTTCGTAAGAAACAGCACCATTACTTTTAATTAATATTAAAGGAGGCATTTCTTTAGTATCAGCATCTTCTTTGACAGGAATTATTTTAGCCCCATCACTTTCGATAATCATATTTTTAGAATATAAATAGTCAAGCATTTCATCAATATAATAAAAATTATCAGATTCTCCTTCCCATAGAGTAAAGTTAACATTTAAATCTTGATATAATCTTTTTACTTCATTAACACTTACCTCGACTATTTTTTGCCATAAAGCATAATATCCGGGATGTTTATTTTGTAATTCATAATTGATTTTACGAGCTTCTTCCATTATGTTAGGATCTTCTTTAGCTTTAGTAGTAGCGATAGGATATAATTCTAATAAATCTTCATTAGTAAGAGTAAAATTAACTTTTTCGCCATGATAATCTTCTTTAAAATAAGCTAAATCGGGATATCTAGTTTTAATTTCTAATATTACCATGCCCATAGGTCGACCCCAATCGCCTAAATGAACATCAGATATAGTTTTACAACCGACTTTTTCGCATAATCTTTTTAAGGCTTCACCAATATTAGCACTACGTAAGTGGCCTACATGAAGAACTTTAGCAACATTAGGACCACCATAATCTAAAAAGATAGTTTTATTGATATCTTGATTATAATTAATATTTAAGTTTTCATTGGAAGCATTCATGAAATCTAATAAAAATTCATCACTAAACTTTAAATTAATAAAACCTGGACCAGCAATATTTACATCTTTTAATTCTGGTTCATCTTTAATAAGATTAACTAAATCTTGGGCTAGAGTTTGAGGATTTAAACCATTTTTTTTAGCGATAGGCATAATTCCATTATATTGATAATCACCTAAATCAGGGCGATTAGATGGGCATATTGTAACTTCTTCATCATAACCTAAAGATTTTAGAGCTATAGCAATTTTATGTTCTAATTCAGCAATTTTATAATTCATTTATTTCACTTCCTATTTCTATTACTATTTTAAGATTATTTTCTTGACTTATTAGTTTATATTCTATAATTATTTCATCATTATTATAGATAAAATCTAAATATTCGATGGGAATTTCAAGGGTTTTATTTAGTTCTTTAACATTAAGGTAACATTTGTTTTTTGTTATTTTTAGAAAAGTATCATTATTTTCTTTGGTAAATGAAAAAGTTTGGAGATTAATTTTAATTGTATCATTATCAGTATGATAGGTAAGAAAATTATCTTCAAATAAGGCGGTAGTTATATTTTTGAATAATAATACATTATTTTCGTAGGTACTTAATGTTATATTTCGATTCATAAGTTCATCACAAGTTAGATTATACTAAATATTATGGCTATTGACAAGTTATAATAATTTTTGAATAGTATCTATCCAGGAAGTATCATCGTTTTCTAGGTTATTTAATAATTCTAAAAAGTTAGTACTAGGAATTTCATAATCTTGATTAGGTATATTTTTTAGATTATTTTTCATGACTTGATAGTTATCACGATTTATTTTTTTCATTAATTCTGTTCGTTGAGTAGCGCTTGCTTTATAATGAGGTATGTTAGTTAATTCTTCAATTAAATTTTGGTTTTTAGCTTTATTAGCTTTTTCTAATTTTACTTGGGCAAAGTGTGATAATATTATTTGCATAGTATTAGGTGAACCATAGAAAATAATTTTATCACTAACCGTATTGTTATGAAAATTATCTATTTTTAATTTTAATTGTTGGTATTCTTGGGAGTAACGTTCAGTATCGCAAAATATGATGATTAAATGATATTTGTTTTGGTTATACATATCTGTATAACGTGGATAAAGGCTAGTTAATGATTTAACATTATATAAATCAATACGATATTTATTACTAAAAATACGTAGTTCTTTAAGACAAGTTAAATAATCAAATTCTTCATAGCCTTCACATAAGATACCTATACTATGAGTTATCATCATCAAGTAATGAAGCTAATAAATCAGGGCTCGGGATAGCTCCTAAAAGTCCTTTACTATATTTATCATAAACATCAGTAGTATCGCGAATGCCAGTTTCAGAATAAGTAAAATTTTTTAAAGGATATAATTTAATACCTTTATTATCTTTATCAGTAAACCATATTTGATCTTTACGGAATAAAGTTTTAATACTTAATAAATCAGTATCATGTACAGTACAAATAATTTGGGCTTTAGTATTTAATTCATTATTAAATAAACTAATAATAGCCCTAGTTAATTTAAAATGGAGACTACTATCTAATTCATCTACGACTAAAATTTTACCATTTTCTAAAGCATCAATTATAAAGCTAGCTAAAGCAACAATTTTTCTTGTACCAACTGAATCAAACAAAATACTAGGTACTTTACATCCTTTATATACACTAATTAATTTAATTTGATCTAAAAAGTGTTTATTTTTCATAAATTTTTCATCTACTAAATTAAGCATTTTATCATTTATTAGACCTTTTTCATCATAGTAAAAGTCGTCTAAAAATAAATCGGCTTTTTTAATAAATGACACTATTTTATTACTTATATTATTTTTAATTTTTAGCAATTCAATAGTCTTATGATCAGATATATTATTCATATCAACTACTTCAATTTTTTTAGCAAAATTAGTTAATATTTTTTTGGCTTCTTGTAAAGTAGAAAAATTTTCAGAATTTAAAGTGTAAATTAAAATATTATCATCAGAAGTTAATTCTAGGATATTTTTTAATTTTTTATCTTTACATTTATATGTTTTAGTGAAACGATCTTTTAGATAGATAATTTCTTCAGAATTGTTTTTTAAAATGGAAAATTTTTCATATGGTATTTTTTTGCCAATAGTAGCTTTAAATTCATAGGTATAACATTTATTATTGTAATTAAATGTTATACCTAAAGTACTATATTTTTCACCACTAAAAAAATTGTTTAGCACTACATTAGTTTCATTTAAAATAACTTCTTTTATAGTGCTTATACCATTAATAAAACCGGTTTTACCAGTATTATTAGGACCATATATAATAACTGATTTTAATAAATTATTTTTAGTTATATTATCTGGGAATTTTTTTATATGATTATCTGCTTGTAAGTTTAACTCTACTAAATTACTAAAAGCATGATAGTTTTCTAAATATATTTTTTGAATCATATTTGGTTCCTCCGTTAAAATTATAGCACATTTTTATAGTTTTATGCAAATTTTTTGCATAAAATACATTTTTCTCAATATTAGTTATAGTTTTAAAAAATAATTTCATAATAATATTGGGTGAAGCGTTTTTGAGAGTATTAAAGTTTTTAATGAAATCAGCGATATTTATGTTTATTAGTTTTGTAATTATTATTATAGGTTTATATACTTATGCTTTTTTAAGTCCTAAATTAGAACTTAGAACGGCTGGTCAATATTATATTTATGATAATAATGATGAATTATTATATCAGGGTAGTAGTACTAGTAAATGGGTTGATTTAGAAGATATTAATTATAATTTAATAAATGCAGTAATAAGTGTAGAAGATAAAAATTTTTATAAACATCATGGATTTGATTATTTAAGAATTGCTAAAGCAATGTATACAAATATTAAAAATAAAAAGATTACACAGGGAGCATCAACTATTTCTCAACAATATGTAAAAAATATATATTTAAATTTTGATTCAACATGGTCAAGAAAAATAGAAGAGGCATTTTTAACTTTAGAATTAGAAGCGCATTATTCAAAAGATGAGATTTTAGAAGGTTATTTAAATACCATAAATTATGGGCAAGGAAATTTTGGAATAGCAAATGCTAGTCGATATTATTTTAATAAAGAACCGATTGATTTAACATTAGAGGAAAGTTTAATTTTAGCAGGTATTCCTAATAGTCCAGGATATTATAATCCAATCGCTAATTATGATTTGGCAATAAAAAGAGCAAAATTAGTAGGACAAGCAATGGTTAATAATGGAATGCTTAAAGAAGAAGAACTAGAAAATATTTTTAAAGAAGAAATTCCGATTTATGGTAAAGGTTCAGAAGAAAATTTAGATATGCTTATGTATTATCAGGACGCAGTAATGCAAGAACTAAAAAATATTAAAACTATTCCTTCTGAATTAGTTCAAGCCGGGGGAATTAAAGTTTATACTTATTTAGATTTAAATGCTCAAGAAGTACTTGAACAAAATATTATTAAAAATATTGGAGATAGTGGCTTACAATCAGCAAGTGTAATTATTGATCCAAAAAGTGGGGGAGTTATAGCTTTATCTGGGGGGATAAATTATGCTCAAAGTCAATATAATAGAGCTATTAGTAGTGGTAGACAAGTAGGCTCTACAATGAAGCCATTTTTATATTATGGAGCCTTGGAGGAAGGAATGACTTCTTCTTCAACATTTAATAGTCAATTTACAACATTTTCTTTAAGTAATGGAAAGGTTTATTCGCCAAAAAATTATGGCTCTATATACGCGAATAAACCAATTACAATGGCTCAAGCTATTGCAGTATCTGATAATGTTTATGCGGTTAAAACAAATATGTTTTTGGGACCAGAAAAGTTAGTAGATACAGCAAAAAGAGTGGGAATACAAGCAAAATTAGAGGCAGTAACTTCTTTAGCTTTAGGAACATATGGAATTTCGCCACTTGATTTAGCTAGAGGATATAATACCCTTGCTACAGGAGGTTTTAAAGAAGACGTAGGGCTTATTAAGAGAGTAGAAGATAAAGATGGAAATGTATTATATGAAAAAGATGATAAAAAAGATTTAGTTTTGAATATAAATTACACATATATTTTAAATGAGTTATTAACAGGTTCAACTAATAGTCAATTTAGAGATTATGCTAATCCTACCGCTTTAGTTATTGCTTCACAACTTTCAAGAAAATATGCGATTAAAACAGGGACAACTAACTCGGATTTCTGGATAGCTGGGTTTAATCCGGATATTCTTATGGTTACATGGGTTGGCTATGATGATAATAGTGATGTTAGCAGTAAGTATTCAACTATTTCTAAAAAAATATGGGCTGATACAGTGGAAGCTTTAGAAAAAGACAAAGAGGCTCAATGGTATGAAATGCCTAATAATGTGGTTGGAGTAGTACTGAACGCTACGACTGGAGAACCCACAAATGATACGAGTAAAGCTACATTATTTTATTTTTTGAAAGGTACAGAAAACACTTTTACTAATACGGAAATGGTTTTTGAAGAGCAAGAAAGTAAAGATAAAAAAAGGTAGAAATCTACCTTTTATGTAAACATGCCTATACTTGGAATAAGAAAGCAGTACAGGCATGTTTTTATATGTTTGTTTTTACTACGAATGGATTAGAAGATGCTCCTGTTCCACTTGTAAATTCAATATCAGCCTTCAGATTAACTACTGGACGCACACCAAGAGGGTAATACACGCGCGCACCCCAGAGGCCGCCATCACCATACACATCGAACACGCTTGACCAACCATCGAGATAATAGTGATACGGAGACATTGTCCAATAATATTGGTTAGTATATAACCAATAGCTAGTTCCTGCTGTTCCTGCAAAGCCTCCAGCCATAGCGACTTCATCACTAGTAATTAAACCTACTGGATTTGTAAGTATTTCGTTACCTCTACCTGAGTTTTTGGTAGTAAATAAATCTCTTTTTAAAGCATTAGTATCTATTTCATCAAAATTGCTAAATCCTTCTACATCTGTTGGATCTTCTTCAGGCATTACAACCCCACATTTTAATGTTGGATATTGTTTTGTTCTATAAACTCCACCTTTGGCAATCAACCTTGAAGCTGAGGCATATCCACTTGCAGACTGTCCTGTACCATCGCTTTCATATCCATTCCAGACTTTAGTAACTACTACTCTATCATTACACCATCCTGTACTTCCATCTAGATAGTTTGTATAATTTGTCATGGCTCCTGTTCCAGTATACCAGCCATCGACAGCTTTTGCTACATTACTAGGTGTAGAGTTGGAATGTGCTTCGCTATATGTTGGATCTCCAGTATCTCCTTTATCTGCTTTGGCTGTTCCATAATAGTAGCCGACATAGGTATTATCGTCATATGGTTCTGATTTATATGTAGAAGTTAAAGCATTAGTTTCTGCCCCTTCTGTTATTTCACAATTTGGTTTATCACATTGAAATATTAATCTTAATGTGCCATCGCCATTTATTCTGATTATTCTCCATGTATGATTGGCAAATGTTATCCAGTTATTTACATCATCATTGTTGCCTCTAAACACATAACTGGTTCCATAATTATCTGGACTGATATATAATTTTTCTTTTCCTTCTGGGTTTTCTTCTTGTTCGTTGTACATTCCAGTAATTGGGTTTGGCATTTCATCTATGGTATATTCACTTTGTTTTATTGCTTCTAATTTTGCTAACATATCATCTGCTTTATAATCTAAGTCAAAATATATATAACATTTTGTTCCTCTTTTTTTGATATTTGTTACACCTAATGAACCTTCTTCATAATTTATATTTACATCTTCTATGGGTTCGCCATTTACTTCACAATAACTTTTATTACTCAATGTATATTTTTCGGTTGGTACATCATCTATTTGTTTATAACCATTTGTGCTATAACTACTTTCTTGATACATTGCGATTATATTTAAATCTACTTTATTATAACTTATATTTCCACTTGCCAGTTCTATACTCTCTGTATTCCTATATCTTGCTAAACTAGTTATATAGTTTATTACTATTACTAATATTATTGCTAATATAAATCCTACTACAAATATTGTTTTATTTCTTTTACTATCTGTATCTAATCTTTCTATTTTCATTCTTTTCCTCCTACATTATATATCGTGTATATATTTTT
This sequence comes from uncultured Bacilli bacterium, assembly GCA_947632455.1. Classification (GTDB taxonomy): domain Bacteria; phylum Bacillota_I; class Bacilli_A; order RF39; family UBA660; genus Caccenecus. The sequence continues at coordinate 49,330 of CANRPK010000006.1, read as the reverse complement.
ATTATACATTAAATTTTGTGTATGTCAAGACATTATAAATGATGTATGAGAAAATAATTGTGGTGGTACGTATGAAAGTGGAACGGTTAAGAGAGATTAGAGAAGACCATGATTTATACCAAAAAGATATTGCTAAATTATTAAATACAACTCAGCAATATTATAGTGAATATGAACTGGGAGTGAGAATTATTCCTTTAGAAAAGATAAATATATTAGCTGATTTTTATAATACAAGTATTGATTATTTAGTGGGTAGAACTGATGAGAGAAGGCCTTATCCTAAAAGTATTTTAAAATAAAAAAACTAACTATTAATTAGTTAGTAAGCTTTGGGTATCTTCCATTTCTGGAGGTAGGGCAATATCCATATATTCAAGAATAGTTGGGGCAACATTTGTTAAATCCCCACTTTTTTTAAGGGTTACATTAGGATCAGTTATAATAAATGGAACTTTGCTTGTTGTATGAGTAGTTACGGGGTTATTAAATTCATCTAGCATTATATCCGCATTTCCATGATCTGCTAGAATAACCATTGTATAAAAATTATCTTTGGCAACTTCATATAAGCGACCTAAACATACGTCAACAGTTGTAACAGCTTTCATGGTAGCATCAAGATTGCCAGTATGACCAACCATATCTGGGTTAGCAAAATTAACTAAAATAAAATCTGTATCTTTTTCCATCGCGGTGATGGTTTTTTTTGTTATCTCGGTGGCACTCATTTCTGGGGCTAAATCATATGTTTCTACTTTTGGGGATGGTATTAATATTTTGTCACATTTATCAATTTTATTATTATACATACCATCAAAGAAATAAGTAACATGAGCATATTTTTCAGTTTCGGCAATTCTTGCTTGAGTGATACCTAAAGAACTTAAATATCTTCCTAAAGAATTATTAACTTCAATATCTTGTAAGAAATTTTTAGTTGGAATATCATTATCGATAGGAAAGAAAGAATATGCTTTTAAATTAGTATATCTATAAGTTGCAAAGTCATTAAAATCAGGTTTTGTAAGTGCTCGCATAATTTGTTTACTACGATCACTTCGATAATTCATCCAAATTATTATATCTTCATTTTTAATAGTAGCATTAGGATTAACAATAATAGGATAGATAAATTCATCAGTTTGATCTTTTTTATATAAATTTAAAATACCATCAGTAGCAGATTTAGCTGGAATACCTATACCTTTAGTTATTAAATCATAATATACTTTGGTTCTATTATAATTAGTATCACGATCCATAGCATAAAAACGGCCACATATACTGGCAATATCAGCGTTTGGACTTTCTTTTATTTTTTCTTCTAAGTCTTTGATGAAATTAACCGCGGCATTTACTTTAGTATCACGACCATCAGTTATTAAATGAAAATGAATTTCTTTAGCATTATTTTCTTGTAATATATTATAAAGACTTAAAAAATGGTCAAGATTAGCATGAACTTTACCATCACTATATAAACCCATTATATGAACTTTACGAATTTTAGCTTGAGTTAGCATATCCATAAATGTTTCATTGCTAGTATAGTTTTTAAGAAAATCAGTAATACGAGGACCATGCTGTTTAATTAATCTACCAGCGCCAATAGTCATATGACCTATTTCACTATTACCAAATTCTTTAGGATTTAGTCCTACATATTCTTCAGAAGCATAAAGAGTGGTATGAGGAAACATTTCCCAAAGGCGATCGAAGTTTTTAGTATCTGCTAATTTAATAGCATTACCATATTCTTCTTCGCGATAGCCAAAGCCATCTAATATTACTGTTAGGATTTTGCGCATAAGTTCACCTTCCTATTCATAATAACATAAATATATGAAAAAAACAATTTAAAAAAGGCTTTAAGCCTTAAACATGTAAGAGTTTGCGATCAAATCTTAAACGATCGGCAATAGTAGCAATAAATTCAGAATTAGTTGGTTTAGCACGATCGAATGCGACTGAATTGCCAAATATTTCTTCCATTAAATCATAATCCCCACGTGTCCAACTTACTTCAATAGCATGCCTAATTGCTCGCTCTACACGAGAAGCAGTAGTGGCATATCTAAGGGCAACTTCGGGATATATTTCTTTAGTGATACCACTATAAGCATCACTATTTTGATAAAATAGAAATACGCTTTCGCGAATATAGGTGTAGCCTTTTATATGACTTGGAATACCTAATTGATGTAATAATTTAGATATGGCAACATGGACTTCTTTTTCTGTTTCATTTAATTCTTTAGATTTCATTAAATCTTTATTTGTTAAATCTAAAATTCTAGTTTCTAGGGCTAACATACTAAATGGTTTTAACATATAATAGTTAACACCATAATTATTAGCCATATTAATGGTATAATCTTTTTTTAGACTAGTTATTATTATTACTTTTTTCTTTATATTTTCTTGTTTCATCTTTTCGAGAATGGTTAATCCATCTATTTCTGGAAGGATTAAATCCATAATGATAAGATCAAAATCATTACGATTATTTAAAATGTAATTCAAAGCTTCCTCTCCGTTGGTTAATGTGTTTACTACTTTGATTACTGCGTGACTACTAAATTGTTCTTTAATTTTAGAAGTGGTTTTTTCATTATTATCCACGACTAGAACTCTAACTGTGTTTTCCATTTTTTTCTCCTTTTATTCAGTTACTTATTTACTACACGCAAGATTATTGTAGCACATAGAGATTGTAGTATCAAGTAAATACTTTGACAAGTTTTGTAAATTATTGTAAATTGATGTCGAAATGGGGTAAAAAAAAGAAACTATTCGTTTCTATAAGTCATGTTTTCTAAGATTTTTTGGATATTTGCAGGATTTAGTGAAGAGTTACCAATAATATAGCCATCTAATTCTGATATAGTATTAAAATCTTGAATATTATCGATATTTAAATTACCACCATAGACTACTTTAATATTTTCATGATAGTAATTATAAACTAAACTTTTAATAAAATTGATAGTAGTTTTAATTTTATCAAGATCATAATTAGTATTGGTACCAATTAAATAAGTGGGTTCATAAGCAATAATAATATTAGAAAACTCGGAAGTGGGGATATTATTTAAAACACAAGCTAATTGTTTTTCTAATACTTGATATTCAATTTTACGATTTAATTCTTCAATAGTTTCACCAATACAATAAATAACTTTTAAATCATTATTGAGAGCAATTTTAATTTTACTTACAATATTATTAGCTGTTTCATGATAATATTTACGACGTTCATAATGACCAATAATACTATATTTAACATTTAAACTTTTTAATTGATTAATATTAATATCACCAGTTAAGTTTAAGTTTTCATTTAAAGATAAATCTTGAGTACAAAGAGTAATATTTTCATCTTTAAAAAGGCTTAAATAAATATTACTAGGAGCTAATATTAAAGTAATATTTTGATTATTAATATTTTGTAAATAGTCTTTATATAAAACCATTTCATAATAAGTTTTATTAGCTTTTAAATTACAAATCAAGTATTTCAATGTTTTCTTCCTCATTTATAGCTTCAATGCCTGGTAAAGTACCATTAGCAATATATTCTAGGGTAGCTCCCCCTCCACTAGAGATATTTTCAAAAGCATTTGCAAAGCCTAAATTATTTAGAGCTGAAATAGTATCTCCTCCCCCAATAATAGTAGTAGCGGGAGAGTTTTTTAGGGCATTAAATATTTCAGTAGTACCATTTTTATAAGGCTTTTCTTCATAAATACCCATAGTACCATTAATGAAGATGGTTTTACTATTATTAATTATTTCGTGATATTTGCTAATAGTTTTAGGACCAATGTCTTTGATAATATCATTAGAAGAAATACGATTAATATTTTTTATAGTAGGATCTTTAACATTATCAAAAGTAGTTTCAACAACAGCATCTAGGGGAAAAGCAAATTTTTCTTTATTTTGCAACATTAAAGTTTTTAATTGTTCAATTATATTATGATCTTCAGTTTTAAGAGAAGAACCTACATTAAGACCTAAGGCACTTAAAAAGGAATTAGCAATACCTCCACTTACTAAAAGATTATCACATTTTGGCAAAAGACTTTTAATGATGTTTAATTTATCATCAACTTTAGCGCCTCCCATAATAACAGTAAAGGGTTTTTGGGGATTAGAAAAACATTTTTCAAGCATAGTTAATTCTTTTTCAAATAAGAAACCAATACAATTAGGCAAATATTTAGCAATACCAACAACAGATGTATGAGCTCGATGGGCAGAAGCAAAGGCATCTAAAACAAATATTTCACCTAGAGAAGCAATAGCTTTAGCAGTATCATCATTTATATTACTTTCCAATTTATTAGGGATATCTAAAAATCTAGTATTTTCTAATAAAAGTATTTCTTGAGGTTTAAGATTTAGAGCTATATTTTTAGTTTCTTCGGATAATATATCTTTAGCAAATATTATAGGACGATTTAAATATTTTTCTAAAACAGCTTTTACTGGTTCTAAAGAATATTTAGCTTTATCTTCTTCAGTTTTTACCCGGCCTAAATGGCTCATTATAATAATTTTACAATTATGTTCTAATAGGTAATTAATGGTTTCTAAGCTTTTAACGATTTTTGTTTCATCTAAAACATTACCATTAGAGATAGGAACATTAAAGTCACAGCGGAGGAGTATACGTTTATTATTAATTGGCATTTTTTTTAAAGTTTGTTTCATATTTACCCTCTATTCTATTTATTATTATATCTTTTAAAGATTAAATTGACAAGAAAAATGTGTACTTTTTTTTTAAACTTTGTTATACTATTTTACCGTGATGTTTATGAGGAAAGTAATAGATACATTTTATAATAATTTAAAAAATCGGGAAGTTTTAATTGTAGATACTTTACCTACTTGTAAAAAATTAAAAGAGTTAACCATTATAGATAATGTAAGAATAGCAGATATAAATAAAATTAGTAAAATGATTATTGAAGAAAATAAGCATGCAATAATTTATCAAATTTATTATATAACTAAAAAGAAGTTGTTAATTGTGGAAGCTTCTAAAAAATTAAAATGTGAAGATTGGAATAAAAAAATGGCTAATTGTTTAACTATTACGGGGGATAATAGTTTTTTAAAATATTTAAAAAGTTTATTATTAAACTTAAGAGTTGCTAATATAAAAGAAGTAAATGCTTTTCAAATTAAAGAAATATATGATAAATATGCCAGAGAATTTAAGATGGCTAAGTTAAGTATTAAAGAAGAAATAGAATACTTAATAAAACTAAGTGGTCAAAATCATTTTGTATCAAATATATTTTATAATTATAAAACTGATGTTGTAACTATTGAATTAGATAGATCTTATAAAATTAATTTTGAATTAGTTAGTGATGTAGTAATTAATAGTCCTATACCTTATTTAGATGATACTATATTAAAGATTAAGAAATTATATACCAGTTATAGCAGTTTTTATTTAAGTGAAATGAATGTTAAATCAACTAATTCTAAATTTTATTTAAAAGGTAATTTTATGGAGTTTAAGATTTATTTAAAAGATAGAGATGATAAAGAATTATTTGCTTATAATTATAGTGCTAATTCAGATAATTTTGAAATTACTAGTTGGAAAGATTTACATTTAGCTTTAAGAGAAGAAATAGATTTAAATACTCTTTTAGATGGAATATATTTTGATTATAATGAATTACCTTTATGGCTTAATAAAGAATTTTTAAAACAAAGAAAAGAAGAAATTAGTAATCGGGATAATAAAATAAAAAGAATATTAAAAAAATTTTTAAGTATATAATTTGAATATAATTTTTTCCACTCGCTCTTCATATTATTAGATATAGGAGGCTAAATGAACAAATTTTTAGCATTAGTAGTGGTTATTTTAATTCCGGTAACGTTTGTTGTTAATAATAAAACTGAAGAAGTAGCAGGCCTAGTTTTAGACAAATATAATTTAGAATTGGCAGTAAGAGAAGAGGAAAAAGAAGAAAAAGCACAAGTATTAATAAGCAATAATAAAGATAAGTCTGATCCTTTTTATATGGATTTAGAAGATTATGTAATAGGAGTAGTTGCAGGCGAAATGCCAGCATCTTTTAATATGGAAGCATTAAAAGCGCAAGCAGTCGCGGCAAGAACATTTGCTATGTATAAAAGTAAGAATAATACTAATTATGTACTTAGTACAACAATAAATGATCAAGTTTATTTAAGTATTTTAGATATGCAAAAAAAGTGGGGGAATGATTTTGAACATTACTACAACCGGGTAAAAGAAGCAGTTATTGCAACAGAGGGAGAAGTAGTTACATATAATGGAGATATTATTATAGCTTATTATTTTGCTATTTCGAATGGTTATACAGATTCAGCCTCAGCAGTTTTTAAGGAAGATAGAGATTATTTAGTTAGTGTAGATTCTAGTTGGGATAAAGCTTATCAAAGTTATACTTCAAAAAGAGTAATGGATAGAAATACTTTTTGCAATAAACTAAATATTAGTTGTGGTACAATAAATATAAGTAATATTGTAAGAGCGGATAATAATTATGTTAGAAGTATTAATATTAATAATGTTAAATTTACCGGGTTAGATATATTTAATAAGTTAGCGTTAAAGTCAACTGATTTTAAAATTAGCGTTGATGATAAAAATGTAACAATTACTACTTATGGGTTTGGTCATGGAGTGGGTATGAGTCAATATGGAGCTCAAGGTATGGCTCAGAAAGGATATAATTATCAAGAAATATTAAAACATTATTATAAAAATACGGAAGTAACTAAAATTTAGTATAAATTATCAAAACTTGCTCACTTTAATATTAGGAAAGGTGAGAAAGTAATGAAGCAAAAGAAACTTAGAAGTTATGTGTTACCAACTTTATATGTCATTATTTTAATGGTAGTGTTCGGTGTAGTTAGTTTAATTAGTAGTTTTATGAGAGAAACTCCAAAATATTTATACGCGGTAGATGTTTTAGGTGAGGATAATACAACAAGTGTCGTGGATACAGATGGGGGTATTATTACAGGGATTATTAAACCATTTATGGATAAGAATGTCACTATTGATAAGACTTTTTATGATAATGAAGCAAGTGAAGCGGAACAACAAAATTCTTTAATTACATTTCAAAATACATATATGAAAAATACAGGTGTTTTATATAATTGTAAAGAAGAATTTGATGTAGTTACAGTACTAGATGGAACAATTACCAACATTAAAAATGATGAATTTTTAGGACAAGTCGTGGAAATAGAACATAATGCTAATTTAAAAACAATTTATTATAGTATTAAAACAGATTTAAAAGTTGGAGACTATTTAAGTCAAGGGGAAGTAATAGGAAAATCAAGTACTAATAAAATAAGTGATAGTAAATATAATTTATTAATTGAGGTTTATTATAATGGAACTTTAATTAATCCGGAAGAATTTTATAATATGGATATAAATGCTCTTTATTAAGATCTATGATATTATATATTATTGATGATATAGTAAATTTAATATATAAAAAACGGGTTATTAAAGAAAAATTTAAAAGTGTTAGTAAAGGGTATATTACTAACAAAGAAAAATTTATGGAAGAATTTTTAAATCTTGTTAATAAAGAGAAAATAAAAAATAAGTTTTTAGGAAATAAAATTGAAATTATAGATAATTCTTATTTTAAGTTCAGTGATAAATATTTAATTGAAAATATATTTATAGAGTTAGGATTTATTAAAATTGTTTTTAAGAATATAAAAGATTATTTTAATAAAAATAGAACTTATATAGAGATTAATAATACATATATGGTTATTAATTTAGATATGGGTATATATTTAGATCTAGAATACTTTAAAGTAGAAGAAGTTATTAAATATTTTGAAAATGTAGTAGATAATGATCTTATTTTGTTTGGAGTAAATGGGAAAATAGCTAATTTAGACTTTAATAGTGGGAGAGTATATTACTTACAAAATAAGGAAAGTTATATGATCGATTGTTTACTATAAGTAAATAAATGTGATGTTTAACATCATGTTTTTTTTGACTTTAGGTAAAATTTATAATATAATTACTATGAGTAAACAATAGGCATAGGTATGGAGTTGAACTTTTATGGTAAGATTTATTATTGTAGATGATGATGTCCAAGAAATTAATCGAACTAAAGAAATTATCAATAGTATGTTAATTGCTAATTATGAAATAAAAACTTATACCAAGCTTAATCAAGAATTAAAAGAGGAAATAAAAGACACAGATATTCGCAAAATATATATATTAGATATTGAACTTGGTAATAAGGTTAGTGGAATTAATGTCGCAAAATTGATTAGAGATGTTGATTTTGAAAGTGAAATAATATTTATTACTAATCATGATAAAATGTTTGAATCAGTTCATCGAAGTGTATATGAAGTATTTGATTTTATTGAAAAATTTCATGATTTTGACAAGAGATTAAAAAAGGATATTAAAGAAATCCTTAAAAGAAATTTTGATAATAAAATGTTTGTTTATAAAGCTAATAATGCTGAATTAAGTATTTATTATCGAAATATTTTATATATATTTAGGGATACTGAGGAAAGAAAACTAGTTATTGTTACTGATAGTAATAGATATATGGTGGTATTAAGTATTAAAGAAATACTAAGTTTATTAGATGATAGATTTGTTCAATGTCATAGATCTTGTATAGTTAATAAAGATAAGATTCAAGAGAAAAATTATAAAGATGGATATTTTACATTAGATAATGGAGATAAAGTATATATGCTTTCGAAAAAATTTAAGAAGGATGTTTAAAATGGAATTATTGATTTGGAGTATATTTAGTATTATATCTACTTTGGGTGTTGCTTATGTATTTTATAAATTTGTTGATGTTGAAGATAAATTTCAGAAAAAGTCTTTTATTATATTTGCTTTAGGGGTTATATTTATTAATTTAGTACAATATTTTAGAATTGAATATTTAGGCAATATTATGTTCTTTATTTTTTATCCAATTTTGTTTTACTTGATGAAAAGGATGCCATTAAAAAAATTATTTTTTTACGTTTTTATTATTTGGTTTTATGGAACGATTTTAGATTTAATAGCAATGCTTTTAGTTTCAATTTTAAATAATTATTATACTTTTGATGTTTATAGTTTATATTTTGAATGTGCTCTTAGTTTTGCTATCTTTGTTTTACTTATAATTATTGGTAATAGTAAAAAACTTAAAAAATTTACAACATTTTTATATAAGAAAATAGGAAATTTAAAAAACATTGATATAGTTTTTACTATATTTTCAATGTTTACTTTATCAATGAGTGTAGTAATATTTTTTAATTTAACTCATTTAACAATAGGATTTTTAATTTTTATAATTGTATGTCAAATGATTATTTGTTTTATTTTATTAATTAAGTACAAGTTAGATGCCAAGGAAAATAATCTATTTTTAAAAACTTTAAAAGAAAATAATGATTTTTATATTAAGATGAATGATGAAAATAGAATATTTAGACATAATTTGAATGCAAAACTTTATAGTATTAAATCAGTTTCAAATAATAAGTCTAAATTGTTATTAAATGATTTATTATTGGAAAATAATAAAAATATTAGTGTAACTGGTAATATTAAAGATATTCCGTATGGTTTAAATGGGATTATTTATGAAAAAATATATCCATACTTAGATAAGTTAGAAATAAAATTAGATAATCATATTGCTAATGATATTTTTGGATTTTTAAAACCACGAAGGTACAATGTTTTAGTGGAAAAATTGATGGTTTCTTTAGATAATGCTATAGAAGCAAGTTTAAAGAGTAAAGAAAAATTATTAATAATTAATTTAGAAGAATCAGATGATAGTTTAATTGTTCAAATTAAAAATACTTTTGCAAATGAAATTAATATGAGTGATTTAGGTAATAAGGGTTATTCAACTAAAGGATATAGAAGAGGGTTGGGACTTTTTTCGATTATTAGAGATAATGAGGCAAATATTAGTATTAAAATAATAAATAATTTATTTATAAGTGAAATTGTTACAAAAAAGAAGAAAGAAAGCGTAGAGTAAAAAGATTATTGGGTGTTATAATAATAAAAGAAGGGAGAATATGATACTGATTATATTGGTATTATTGACTTGCTTCTTGGAAGGTTAGTTTTATATGGGAAAAAAAGAATTAAGTAATAGACTTAATTGGGAAAATTTTAGTGGAAAAAAGGCTCAAAATGCTGAGCAAGATTTATATGATGTTTTTAATAAAGCTTTTGAAGGTACTGTCTATAAATTACATGAAAAACCTAAGCACTTTAAAAATTTATATGCATCTGTAAAGTTAAGTGAAGATACATTAAATAGTATTTTTAATCCTAATATTGATTATGATAATGTTTCATGGGGTATTTTGCCAGATTTTGCAATCGAAAATACAAAAACAGGGAAAATATTGTTTGGCGAAATTAAGAGACAAGATGGATGGGTTGAAGGTAAAGCTCCTAGTGCAGGGAGAGGAAATGCCCATGAAAGATTATGCAAATTATTTACTCCGGGATTATTAAACTTATACAAAAAAGTTGGTGGGATAGATACTGATGATATTTTACCTTTTTGGGTAGTATTTGAAGGCGATATAACTAGAGATCCTAAAAGAGTAAGAGAAATAACGTTTTGGTTTGATCGTTATTATATGAATTTTTTTATGTGGCAACCAAATCAGAAGGGAGATCTTTTATTAAAACATTTTGATAATTATTTGAAACAATACTTAGATTAAGTATAGGCTTGAAATTTAAATAAAAAATGGTTATAATATAGCGAAAAAAAGGGGGGAATAAGTATGGTTGATGAAAATCGTTGGAAAATGATAAAATATCGAATGGCAATATATGAAGCCCCAACGATTGAAGAAAAACTAAAACTTTTAAAAGAAGCATATGCTTTTGCCAAAAGTATTGCTCCTGCTTATGAAGAAGCCGCGGGTTTTTATGGTTTTAGTGATATTGCCCAAGCTATTTTAGAATGTGAAAGAGCTATTCCCTTAAATTTTATAATAGATAATAAGCCAAAAATGGCGGATATTCAGATTAATGGAAGATTAGATCAAATAAAAGAAAATGAAGTTGTTTTAGATAAAATTGTAAGTGAAGCTAGAAAATATTTATTATTAAGTATTAATATTTTTTTAGCACGAAAGATAACTTTGGAACAATGTGATTTAGTTAATCATTGTTTAAATACTAGTAAATATATTCTCGAGTATTGTCAAAAGAATAATATTTGGTGTTGGTTTATAAAAATTGAACCGGGTTATATAAATCATTCGAGGTTATACGAAGGTTCTGGTTGTCATTGTTTTTGTATTGTAGAGGTTAACAATAAGAAGTATATAGTTGATTGTACTTATAGTCAATTTTTTCATTTAGGGAATAATTTAATTGAAAGAATGGGAATTCCTAAAATACCAAGTCCTAAAGTTGGGGCATATATGGTAATGGAAGAAAAACGCAAAAAGCTAGCTGAAAAAATATTAAGAGATGGATATATTGAACTTAATAAAGAGAATTTAAAAAATTATTTAGATGGTTTTACATTGTTTTTTAGAAATGACTTATATTATGAAGAAACAGATGATTTTTCTTATACGACATTATATACTAGTGAAGATTATAAAAATTTTTTAAATGGTAAAGATTATCAAACGGCATATGAAGATGTATCAAGATTAGGTTATATGCCTAGAGCTTTAAAAAAACCACAAATGGATTTTAGTAAAAGATAAGGAGAATAAAAATGTATAATAATAAAGAAAATGAATTTTCAAGATATATAAAATATTTAAGAGCTAAGTATAATTTATCTTTAAAAGATTTTGCATTAATGATAGGTTTTTCTTCCCCATACGTTTGTGATTTGCAACAAGGTTTTAGATTACCAACAGAAAATGTAGTAGAAAGAATAATTAGGGCTTTAGATTTAAATGAAGAAGATAAAAGAGGGTTATATGATGCGGCAGGAGAAGCTCTAAATGTTATACCATTTGATGTACATAGATATTTATTAAATAATAGGGATGTTTTAGCTAGATTAATTGAAGAAATGTCGCAAGCAAAGGGTATGAGTAAATAAATATATTTAATTAGGAGGTTTTATGGCTTATTTAGAACATTTAATTATAAGTGATAATAGACATTATTTTATATATGGTTATAATAATGAAAAGAGAACTAACTTTTTAAGAAGGTTAGCAGATTTAAATGCCGTAAAAGTAGATTTTAATAGACCAATAGTTATATATTTAGAGTATATTGGGTTACCTAAAATAGATGTTAATAAAGACTTAGATACTAACAAATTATTTTTAATGGCTGAAAATTATTTAACTTTTAATATGATTTATAGTCTTATAAAACAAGTAGATGAAAATAATTTAGAATTAAATGAAAGATTTAAAGATATTTTTAAATATATTAATCTTTTTAAAGGGAAAAAAGATAGTGATGTTAAGTCAATAAAAGCACTTAAATTATTAATAGAAGAAGCTATAAATTATTATTATGATTATTATATGAATTATGTAAAATTTGGAATAGAAAAGGATATAAAAGATATGCCAATTATATTTGCAAATATAAAAATGTTTGTAGATCTTTTTAAAAAAGCAATTAATAATAATGGGCATATAACATTTTTATTTGATAAAAAAGAAGATATATCAATATTTTCAACAAAAGTAATAAATAATTTATTGGGTTCAAGAATTAATAAAGATATTTCTATTAAGATAGCATGTGAACCAGATAAATGGGAAAGTTTAACTACCATAAGTGGGCAATTAGTAGAATATATTCATGATTATGGAACAATGAAGTTTGATGATAGTTGGGATAATTATACGCGATTATTAAAAAGAGAGAGAAACTAAAGATGGAAAACATTAAAACTTTAAATATAGTAAGAGAACATTTGGATTTGGATAGAAAAAGTTTAGATACTTTGATAGTACCAACAAATATAATTTTAGATTATTTAGAAGATTATGAAATAGGTATACCTAAAGAATATATTAAAGATGGAATATATGGAGTTAAAGATTGGTTAAGAAAAGAGAATTTGGCTTTAAGTTTTAAAGGAAATACTTATGAAGAAGAAGGTCAAATACTTGATGATTTTGCTTTTGAACAATGGGAAAGTTTAGATGGAGAAGATGTATATGTGGTAATGCATTTTTATTTAGGAAATCCTTATGCTAAAAATTATCGTGGTGAAAAATATATGCCGATTGTTTTAAAGTTTGAGGCGGGAACTAATTTTTATCAAGTATTAGATAATATATCTTTAGAAGAAGCAAATATTCCTAATGTATTATTAAATATAAATAATAGTTCTTATGTAATTTTACCGAGAATAGCATATAGTTCTTATTTTGTTTTTAATATAGATACAGGATATGAATTATATGATATGGGAATAGATATAGAAGAAATAAAAAATAAATTTAATAATAAACTTAAGATAAGATCAAGAAAATTATAGGATAATTAAGTATTGTATGATATAATTAGAATATAAAATTTGGAGAGATAAATATGGATCAAAAAGAAAAACTAAGTTTACTTAATGATTTAAATAAAAGAGTAAAAGATATTGGGAGGTCTCTTTGACATAGATAATAAAATACTAGAAAAAAAGAGATTAGAAGAAATAGTTAATAAACCAGATTTTTGGAATGATTTATCCTTAGCTAATAATACTTATCAACAATATAAAAATATTATTAAAGAAATTACAACTTATAATGATATTGTAGATAGTGTTTCTTTACTTTTAGAACTTATTAACATTGAAGATATAAATGATGATGAAATTTTAAAAGTTAAAAAACAAATAGAAGATTTAGAAATTAAGACTTTATTAAAGGGAAAATACGATAGTAATAATTGTTATTTAGAAATTCATCCTGGGGCGGGTGGAACAGAGTCTTGTGATTGGGCAAGCATGTTACTTAGAATGTATGAAAGATTTTTAACACAAAATGGATATATATATAAGGTTATAGATAAACAAGCTGGGGAAGAAGCAGGAATAAAAAGTGTAACTTTATATATTACGGGAGATAATCCTTATGGTTATTTAAAAACAGAACATGGAGTTCATAGATTAGTAAGAATTTCGCCTTTTGATGCTAATAAAAGAAGACATACATCTTTTGCCTCAGTAAATGTTACACCAGAATTTAGTGAAACGGCTAATATTGAAATTAGAGATGAAGATTTAAAAATTGATGTATATCATTCTAGTGGCGCGGGTGGACAATCAGTAAATACGTCAAATTCGGCGGTTAGAATAACACATTTGCCAACGAAAACGGTTGTTACCTGTCAAACAGAAAGAAGTCAACTTAGAAATAAAGAAATAGCTATGGAACTTTTACGTAATAAACTTTATCAACAATTAGAAGAAGCTAAAAATAATGAAATAAAAAATATTACTGGAGATGTAAGTAATATTAATTTTGGAAGTCAAATTAGAAGTTATATACTGGAACCTTATAAATTAGTAAAAGATCATCGCAGTAAATATGAAGATGCTGATCCATTAAAGGTTTTAGATGGAGATATTTTACCTTTAATAAAAAGTGTTTTGAATTTAAAATAATTAGATATCAACATTTATTTTTTGATGACAAATAGGACATGTAAGTCTTATTTTTTTATTGGTCATTTCTTGAATATTATTAAGTAATTTATCTAATTCAGTTGGTAAAGTTATATTGTAATTACATTTTAAACATTTAATTACTAAAGGTTCATCTATGATGGGATTTTTTGGTAATAAGTTAGTAATGCTAGTATTTAGGGCTTTAGCAATATTATTTATGGCACTTACAGAAAAAGTTTGGTAAGTATTACTTTCAATATTGGCTATAAAAGATAAAGAATAATTAGTTATTTCGGCTAATTTTTCTTGCGTAATTCCGAGACTTCGGCGAGCTTTTTTAATATTTTTTCCTATTTCATTATATAATTGTATGTCGTTCATAATTCATCACAATTTAATACTAACATATTAAAGAGGAATATTTTGTCACATTTTGTCGAGGGGATCATTTTTTTTAGGAATAAGTTTTCCACCACATTTGGGGCAAGTAAATGTTGGGTATAGTTCTTTACTTTTACCAACTGCGTAAATAAATTCGAAAACATCGACTACTTCTATAGGCATATCGATAGTATTGGAACAACTATCACAGATATATAGGACACTATTCATATTATTTGCACTTCCTAATTTGTTGTTATCATAACATATTTCATGAAGGCTAACACCTAGGGCAGTGGCAATGCGCCATAAGGCTCCTAAGGAAAAAGTTTGGTGTGTGGATGACTCAATATTGGCTATAAAAGAAGGCGAATAATTTACTAATGACGCAAGTTCATCCTGGGTTAAACCTTGCATTTTACGGTATTTTTTTATATTTTTTCCAACAAAACCGTAAACGTAGTTTTCGTCGTTTCGATTAAACCTCATGATACTACCACCTACTACATTTTAATTATAATTCCCAATCGTTTTAAAGTTACTAACACAAATAATAGAACTTTTAAAAAAAGTTCTATAAATAGTAGACTTTTTTGTCGAATTATGATATATTTAGGAAGAATAAGGAAGTAAGTGTTTTAAAGAAAGGAGTTAAAAATAAATGAAATTTGAAACATTATCGTCAGGGAAAAAAAGGTTTTGGAAACGTTTAAGCCTAGGTATTTCCTTGTTTGCCGTTGTTCTAGTTGGTGTTCTTACTTTATGTTTTTCCTATGCTAAGTATAGAAATACAGAAAGTATTGAGTTAGCATCAGGTACTGTAAATTTTTCACTAGCTGATTTTAATTTACTTGCTGTTAATGTTAAGCATGTAGATGAATATGGAACGCTTACAGGAGATTATGGTAGAGAAGATGTACCAATCGGTAATTATAAAATTAATGGCCAATCATATTGTGAGGTTGGACAGCAAAAAGTTTATGGTTCTGATAGCGATAATACAGTAAGTGTAGATTATAATGGTTTTAGTTTAACATTTAGTGGTGTTAACAAGAGCAATACAAAATGCTATATTTATCTTGATGAATTTGCTCCAGCTAAGGATATGCTTGCTAAACTTGAGGCTGTGAAGAAAAGTAACTATACCATAGATAAAATGCCAAGCCCAATAACTGGACAATATAATGCAGATGTAGAAAATCCCGAAAAAAAAGAGAAATTATATACCAGCCCAGATAATTATGGAGTTAGTTATGTCTTTAGAGGTAACAATGAAGATGTAAATAACTGGGTCAATTTTGCTGGGCATACATGGAGAATAATCAGAATAAATGGAGATGGAACATTAAGAATGATATTCCAATGTGCAACTACAAATTGTACAACTACTGAAGGAGCAACTACAAACGCTGTAGGTGGAACTGCTTATAAGCCAGCTCCATATGATGACAACACTTATGTCGGATATTATTATGGAACAGCGCATTCGGATGAAAAACCAACTCCACCTTATGATGAAGTCCACTCAAATGCTACTGCTAGTAATATAGCTACGGTTGTTGATAATTGGTATAGCGGAACAGGAGCAATGACAAATTATACTGATTATCTAGATGGAAGTACAGGATGGTGTAATGATCGAGTAGTAGTAAAAGGAAATTGGAATAATTACAATGGCGATGGTACAGGTCAAAGTGCAAGTGGATATGCACCAGCATCAAGATTGATTGCCAAAGGCGGAGCTTGGAGAAAAAAACAATATCCAACATTAAAGTGCGGTGTTGTAATGCCCGAAACAGACCCAACTGAAGAAGAAGGATTTACTAGTTTTGATGAAATAGATGCAAAGGCATTCAAAAGAGATTTATTCACAACAAAAAACTCAGGCAGAGGTAATGAAGTACTTACAAATCCAGTAGGGCTTATTACAAGTGATGAAGTTGCTATGGCTGGAGGATTTGGAGGAACAGTAGGAACTAACTACTGGCTATATACTAACCAATACTATTGGACAATGTCTCCGTGGAGCTATGATGTCGATGTTAAGACGGCTAGCGTGTTCGATGTGCGTACTGATGGCCGCTTCTGGGGTGCGGGCGTTGGTGCCGCTTATGGTGTGCGTCCAGTAGTTAATCTGAAGGCTGATACAACATTCTCAGGAGGTAATGGTAAATCTAGTAGTCCATTCGTAGTCGCATTAAGGTGAGACTACGAATAAAGTGACACTTCAAGGAGTGTAGTGTTGGTGGTTCAAAATGACTCTTCATTTTGGACCTGCCTCACCAAAGTTATATATAAGAATTATATCCAAATTTGCAAAAGTATTTTTGCAAGATAATATTTTGAAGACAGGTATAGTCGGCAACGTTTGTTGTCGACTTTGCATTTTCTTCACGTGGGTTGTATCACGTGAGGAAGCATTTTTCAGGGTTAATCTAGGCACGTATTTTTGATCCGCTTCACTATTGGGTCGATGGTTGGGCAGCCGTGTTCGATGTGTATAATGATGGCATCCTCGGCGCTGCGCACGTGGGTAACACTGGTCTTAGTGTGCGTCAATAACCTTTTTACTCAAATATTTGGTTAAGACTAAATATAGTTAGAATTGGTTCTAAGATTAGTCCTTAGTTTTAGACTTTAATATTTAATGCTGATATTGTAGGTTAGATAACCTGCGATTATAACAGCATTTTTTTTATTTAAATGCTAATTTTTACTTGACGTTCATAGAATATATTGATATAATTTATTGCGTATGACTGGCTTGGATGTACGAGGTTGCTGATACGCTAGGGTTGGTTGTTTCATTCAAATCTACTATCAGGTTAATTCGGACGGATGCAAGTCTATACTAGATATAGGCGAAAGGAGGACATGAATAATGTCAAATACAAAAGTTAGAATCAATTTAAAAGCTTATGATCATAGACTTCTTGATACTGCGGCTTTAAAAATTGTAGAAACTGTAAAAAGAACAGGTGGGGAAATATCTGGACCTGTACCACTTCCAACAGAAGTTCAAAAATATACTGTTTTAAGAGCGGTACACAAATATAAAGATGCACGTGAACAATTTGAAATGCGTACTCATAAAAGACTTGTAGATATTAAAAACCCAAGTAAAGAAACTATTGATGCTTTAACTCATTTAGATTTACCTAGTGGTGTTGACATTGATATAAAATTATAATAGAAAAGAGGATTAAAAAATGAAAGGAATCTTAGGGCGTAAGCTCGGAATGACTCAAGTTTTTTCTAAAGATGGTAAGTTAATTCCTGTTACAGTTGTTGAGGTTGCTCCTAATACTGTAATGCAAGTTAAAACTAAAGAGTCTGATGGCTATAATGCTATTCAATTAGGCGTATTTGAGAAAAAAGAAAAAAGAGCTACTAAGGCAGAAATTGGTAGAGCTAAGAAAGCAAACACAACTCCTAAGCGCTTCTTAAAGGAAATCAGAGATTATGAGGGAACTTATAACGTTGGTGATACAATAGGCGCAAGTTTGTTTGAAGTAGGGGATATTATTGACGTTACAGGTACTAGCAAAGGTAAAGGTTTTACTGGAGTTATTAAACGTTATAATCAATCTAGAGGACCTGAAACTCATGGTTCAATGTATCACAGAAGACCAGGATCTATGGGAACAATGCTTCCAAAAAGAGTTTTAAAAGGTAAACATTTATCTGGACATATGGGTGTAGAAACTGTTACTATTCAAAATTTGGAAGTTATTGAAGTTAATGAAAATGAAAACTATATTTTAGTTAGTGGCAATATTCCGGGAGCAAAAAATTCATTAGTATTAATTAAAACAGCAGTTAAAAATTCTAAAAAGAAAGCACCAAAAGAAATTTTAACTTATGAGACTGTTGTTGATGAAGTAGTTGAGGCACCAAGTGAAGTTACTGAAGAAAGCAATAATGAAGAAGTTACAACTGTTGAAGAAGTAACTGAAGAGACTACAGAAACAGAAACTGCTTCCGAAAATCCAGGAGAAAACAATTAGTTTTTAGAAAGGAATTCGAAAAATGAAAGTAAAAGTTAAAAATATCGCTGGTGAAGAAGTTAAAGATTTAACTTTAAAAGACAGTGTTTGGAATATTGAAGCTAATGATTTAGTTTTAAAAAAGATGATTAGATTACAACTTGATGCTACTCGTCAAGGTACAGCAAAAGCTAAAAATCGTGGTGAAGTTTCTGGAGGAGGAAGAAAGCCTTGGAAACAAAAAGGTACTGGACGTGCTCGTCAAGGTAGTACACGTGCTCCTCAATGGAGAGGCGGCGGTATGGTTCATGCAATCAGCCCTCGCGATTATACTTTTGATATTAATAGAAAAGAAAGAGTACTAGCTTTAAAGAGTGCTTTATCACATAAAGCTCAAGATAAAGAGTTAGTAGTATTAGATAGTTTAAAACTTGAGAGTTTAAAAACTAAAGAAGTTAAAGAATTAATTAAAAGTTTAAAACTTGAAGGAAAAGTATTATTTGTAACTAAAGATGAAAATGAAAATTTATATATGGCTACAAAAAATTTAGGATATGCTTATCATATTATGAGTGAAGATATCAATGCTTTAGATATCGTAAATGCTGATGTTCTTGTAATTACCGAAGAAGCTATCCAAAAAATCGAGGAGGTGCTTAAATAATGAAAGATTATACAGATATTATTTATTCACCAGTTATTACTGAAAAAAGTGCAAATAAAATGCAAAAAGATAATGTATATACATTTAAAGTAGCTGATACAGCTAATAAATCACAAATTAAAAAAGCGATTGAAAAAGCATTTGGAGTTAAAGTATTAAGTGTAAATACATTAAATACAAAAGCTAAAGATAGAAGAGTTGGAAGATATACAGGTAAAACTAAAACTTATAAAAAAGCGATTGTTACCTTAGATAAAAACTCTAATATTGAATTATAAGGAGGCGTAAGTTATGGCTATTAAGAAATTTAAACCTACTACTAATGGACGTAGGGGAATGACTACACTTGTTAATGAAGAGATAACTACTAGTACTCCTACAAAAAGTTTAACAAAAACTAAAATTAAAACTGGTGGTAGAAATAATCAAGGTAAGTTAACTGTTCGTCATATTGGTGGCGGAGCAAAAAGAAAATACCGTTTAATTGATTATAAGCGAAACAAAACAAATGTTACTGGTAGAGTAGCAAGTATTGAATACGATCCAAACAGAAGTGCTAATATAGCTTTAATTAACTATTTAGATGGTGAAAAAAGATATATTATAGCTCCTAAAGGATTAGAAGTTGGCATGATCATTGAAAATGGTCGTGATGCAGATATTAAAGTTGGTAATGCTTTACCTCTTGAAGTTATTCCAGTAGGTACAGTAGTACATTGTATAGAACTTAAGCCTGGTAAAGGTGCTGAGATGGCAAGAAGTGCGGGAGCTAGTGCTCAAATATTAGGCCGTGATGGTAAATATGTTATTCTTCGTCTTCAAAGTGGTGAAACTAGAAAAGTTCTTGGAGCATGTATGGCTACTATAGGAGTAGTTGGTAATGAAGATTACGAACTTGTTAATTTAGGAAAAGCTGGACGTAAACGTCATATGGGAATTAGACCTACAAACCGTGGATCTGTTATGAACCCTAATGATCACCCTCATGGTGGTGGTGAAGGACGTACTCCAGTAGGACGTAAGAGTCCAATGACACCTTGGGGTAAACCAGCACTTGGTTATAAGACAAGAAAAAATAAAAAAGCTTCTAGCAAGTTAATTGTTAGTAGAAAGAACAAATAGGTGAGTAAAATGGCAAGAAGTTTAAAGAAAGGACCTTATGTTTTCGATAGATTACTTAAGAAGGTTCAAGAATTAAATAAGACTGGCAAAAAAGAAGTTATTAAAACTTGGTCACGTCGTTCAACTATTTTTCCTGATTTTGTAGGACATACTATTGCTGTTCATAATGGAAAGGAATTTATTCCTGTTTATATTACAGAAGATATGGTAGGACATAAACTTGGAGAGTTTTCAATGACTCGTAAGTTTGGTGGCCATGCAGGACAAAAGTAGGAGGTAAATAAATGGAAGCTTATGCAATACATAAGGGAGCTATGATTGCCCCTAGAAAAGCTAGAATGACATTAGATTTAATCCGTGGTAAAGATGTACAAACTGCTCAAGGTATTTTAGAAAATACTAATACTAAAGCAGCAAGATTAATTCTTAAAGTTCTTAACAGTGCTATAGCTAATGCAGTTAATAATAATGGTGCTAAAGAAGAAGAATTAAGAATTAGTGAGTGCTATATTAATCCGGGACAAGTTTATAAAAGAATTAAATTTGCTAGCCGTGGAAATGTTGATAGAAGAGATAAAAGAACAAGTCATATAACTATTAAAGTTAGTGATGGTAAAGTTAAGGAGGAAGCATAATGGGACAAAAAGTTAATCCAATAGGTTTTAGACTTGGTGTTAATAAAGATTGGGAATCTAAATGGTATGCGAATAAAGATTATGCTGCTACTTTAAATAAAGATATTAAAATTAGAGAATATCTTGAGAAAAAATTAAAAGATGCTGCAGTTGCTAGTATTGTTATTGAACGTAAGAAAAATAGAATTGATGTAACAATTAATACTGCTAAGCCTGGTGTAATTATTGGTAAAGGCGGAGAAGACATCGAAAAATTAAGAAAAGATATTAAAAAATTAGTTGATGAAGATGTATATGTTAATATCGTTGAAGTTAAAAATCCAGATTTAAATGCTAAATTAGTTGCGCAAAATATTGCTTCACAAATTGAAGCTAGAGCACCATTTAGAAGTGCACAAAAAAGAGCAATTAGAAATACAATGAAAGCTGGAGCTAAAGGTATTAAAACTAGTGTATCTGGAAGATTAGGTGGAGCAGAAATGGCTCGTACTGAAGGATATACTGAAGGAACTGTACCACTTCATACAATTAGAGCTGATGTAGATTACGCTATAGCTGAAGCTGATACTACTTATGGAAAAATAGGAGTAAAAGTTTGGATTTATAAAGATGAAATTCTACCAGCTAAAAAGATGATGAGAGGAGATGGAGCTCATGTTAATGCCAAAGAAGACCAAATATAGAAAACCACATAGATTAACTTATGATGGTCATGCTAGAGGAAATACTGAACTTCATTTTGGAGAGTATGGTCTTCAAGCTAAACAAGGGGCTTGGATTTCAGCTCGTCAAATAGAGGCTGCTCGTATCGCAATGACTCGTTACATGAAACGTGGTGGTAGAGTTTGGATCAATATTTTCCCACACTTAGCCATTACAAAAAAACCTCTTGAAACTCGTCAAGGAACAGGAAAAGGTAATGTAGAAGATTGGGTAGCTGTAGTTAAAGAAGGAAAGATTATGTTTGAAATTGGTGGCGTTGATGAAGCAACAGCTAGAGAAGCTTTAAGACTTGCTAGTTATAAGTTACCAATTAAAACAAAATTTGTGAAAAAAGATGTAAAGGAAGGTGGAACTCTTGAAAATTAAAGATATAAGAGAACTTTCTAACAAAGAATTAGAAGGCAAGATTAGAGAAACTAAAAAAGAATTATTTAATCTTCGTATGAAACAAGCTACTGGTACTTTAGAGAAGCCTTCAAAAATTAAAGAACTTAGAAAAGATGTAGCGAGAATGAAAACTGTTATGCGTGAAAAAGAACTTAAGGAGGCTCATGATGGAGAATAGAAAACAAGAATTAGTCGGAAGAGTTGTTAGTAATGCTAATGATAAAACTATTACTGTTTTAGTAGAAACTTATAAGACTCATCCATTATATGGTAAACGTGTTAAATATTCAAAAAAATATACTGCTCATGATGAAAAGAATGAAGCTGGAATGGGAGATACAGTTAGAATTAGAGCTACTAAGCCATTATCTAAAACTAAAAGATATGAACTAGTAGAAATCGTTTCTAAAGCTGTAATTCTATAGGAGGTATTAAAATGGTTCAACAGGAAACAGTATTAAAAGTTGCCGATAATACCGGAGCTAGAGAATTACTTGTTATAAGAGTTATGGGTGGTTCTAAAGTTAAATATGGAAATATCGGAGATGTAGTAGTCGGAACTGTTAAAAAAGCGATACCTAATTCAAATATGAAAAAAGGTAAAGTTGTAAAAGCAGTTATTGTTAGAACTCGTGAAGGTATTAGAAGAAATGATGGAAGCTATATTAAATTTGATGACAACGCTTGTGTTTTAATTAAAGATGACAAAACTCCACTTGGAACTAGAGTTTTAGGACCGGTTGCAAGAGAGCTAAGAGAACATGATTATATGAAGATTGTTTCTTTAGCTAAGGAAGTTATTTAGGAGGCTTTAAATGATGAAAATTAAAGTTGGCGATGAAGTAATGATAATTGCCGGTAAAGATAAAGGTAAAAGTGGAAAAGTTATTAAAACTTTAAAAACAGAAAATAAAGTTGTTGTTGAAGGACTTAATATGGTTAAAAAACACGTTAAACCAAATAATCAAAATGATAAAGGTGGAATATTCGATATAGAGGCACCTATTCACGTATCAAATGTTAAAAAAACTACAGTAAAAGAAGAGAAAAAAGCTACAACAAAAACTAAAAAAGAAAGTAAGACTAAGTAGGTGAATATTTATGAGTAACTATAAAAAGATTTACGATGAAAAAATCGTTAAAAGTTTAAAAGATGAATTTAAATATTCAAGTATAATGCAAGTACCAAAATTAGAAAAAATCGTTATAAATATGGGTTGTGGAGATGGATCTCATGATCATAAATTTATTGAAGCTGCTCAAAAAGATTTAGAGCTTATAACTGGTCAAAAGACAGTAGTTACTAAAGCTAAAAAATCTATTGCTGGTTTTAAAGTTCGTGAAGGACAAGCAATAGGAGTTAAAGTTACTTTAAGAGGAGAAGCTATGTATAATTTTATGGAAAAATTAATCAGAGTAGCACTTCCTCGTGTTCGTGATTTTAGAGGTGTTTCTAAAACTGCATTTGATGGAAAAGGTAACTATACTTTAGGAATTAAAGAACAATTAATTTTCCCAGAAATTGAATATGATAATGTTGTTAAAGTTCGTGGTATGGATATTGTATTCGTTACAACTGCTAAAACTAACGAAGAAGCATTTGCTTTATTAAAGGCATTTGGTATGCCTTTTAAGAATTAGGAGGTAACTATGGCAAAGAAAAGTATGATTATTAAAAATAAAAGAACACCTAAGTTTCAAGTTCGTGCTTATACTAGATGTGAAAGATGCGGTAGACCTCATGGCGTAATGCGTAAGTTTGGAATTTGCCGTATTTGCTTTAGAGAACTTGCAAATGAAGGTAAAATACCAGGCGTTAAGAAATCAAGTTGGTAAGGAAGGAGGAATTTAAATGGTTCAAGATAAAATTGCTGATATGCTTACAAGAATTCGTAATGCAAATCAAATGAAATATGAAGAAGTTGAAGTTATTGGAACAAAGATGACTTTAGGAATTGCAGAAATTCTTAAAAGAGAAGGATATATAGCTGATTATAAAAATGAAGAAGCTATAACTGGTAATAAGCTTACAATTACTTTAAAATATGGCGAAAAGAAAGAAAGAGTTATTACTGGACTTAAAAGAATTAGTAAATCTGGTTTAAGAGTTTATGCTAAAAGTGAAGAAATTCCTCGTGTTCTAAATGGACTTGGAATTGCAATTATTTCTACTTCTAAAGGTTTAATGACTGATAAAGAAGCTAGAGAAGCAGGATTAGGAGGCGAAGTACTTGCCTATGTTTGGTAAGGAAATACTATGAGTAGAATTGGTAATAGAAAGATCGCAATGCCTAATGGTGTTAGTGCTAGTATAGAAAATAATGTTATTACAGTTAAAGGACCTAAGGGTTCATTAACTCAAGCAATTAATGATTTAGTAGAAGTTGTTATTGAAGAACAAACTATTGAAACTAAAGAAAAAAATCAAACTAGAGAAGCTAATGTATGTGTAGGAACAATGAATTCTTTAATTAAAAACATGGTTATTGGTGTTAGTGAAGGATTTAGTAAAGGATTAGAAGCAGTTGGTGTTGGATACAGATTTCAAGTTAGTGGCAATAAAATAAACATCAGTGCTGGTTTCTCTCATCCTGTTGTTATTGAAGTTCCTAGTGATATGAAAGTAGAACAAGTAAGTAATACTGAAATTACTATTAGTGGAATAGATAAACAAAAAGTTGCGGAATTTGCGGCTAATGTTCGTAAAGTAAGAGAACCTGAACCTTATAAAGGTAAAGGTATTCGTTATAAAGGCGAATATGTACGTCGTAAAGAAGGTAAGAAAGCAGCTAAATAAGGTTAGGAAGGTCGAATAAAATGATTAAAAAAGAAGCTAAAACGGTAGCGCGTAAGAGACGTCATATTCGGGTTAGAGAAAAAATTAGTGGTACTAAAGATATTCCAAGACTAAATGTGTTCCGTTCAAATAAAGGCATTTATGTTCAAGTAATTGATGATGAGACTGGAAAAACTTTAGTTAGCTCATCAACTGTTGAACTAAAAATTAAAAATGGTGGTAATATTGAAGCTGCTCAAGCAGTAGGTGCCGATATTGCTAAAAAATGCAAAGCAAAGAAAATAGATACCGTTGCTTTTGATAGGGGCGGTTATTTATACCATGGACGTGTTGAAGCTTTAGCTGAAGCTGCACGTGAGAATGGTTTAAAATTCTAAAGTGGGAGGAAAAGTTATGCCAAAGAAAAATATAGAACCTAAAAAGAATTTATTAGAAGAAAAAGTTATATCTATTGGTAGAGTAACAAAAGTTACTAAAGGTGGTAGACACTTTAGATTTTCAGCAACAGTTGTAGTTGGAAATCGTAAAGGTTTAGTTGGTATTGGAAATGGTAAAGCTAACGAAGTACCTGAAGCAATTAAAAAAGCCTTACAAGCAGCTAATAAGAATGTTACAAAAGTGGCTCTTATTGATAACAGAACTATTCCTCATGATGCAACTGCAAAAGTCGGAAGAGCAGTAGTTATGATTAAACCTGCTAAAAAAGGTACAGGAGTTATTGCCGGTGGTGCAGCTCGTGCAGTATTAGAGCTTGCAGGAGTTAAGGATATTGTTTCGAAATCTCTTGGATCTAATACAAAGATAAATGTTGCTAAAGCGACACTTGAAGCTTTAAAATCTCAAAAGAGTCCAGCTAAAGTTGCCGCACTACGTGGCAAAAACGTGGAGGAATTATAATATGAAGTTAGAATCATTACCAAAAACAAATGAAATGAAAGCTCGTAAAAGAGTTGGCCGTGGCCCAGGAAGTGGTATGGGTAAAACTTCAACACGTGGGGAAAATGGTCAAAAATCAAGAAGTGGTGCTAGTATCAGTCCTTGGTTCCAAGGTGGTCAATCTCCAATATATAGAAGAATTCCCAAAAGAGGATTTAATAATGCTCGCTTTGAAGTTAAATATGCGACTATTAATCTAAGTACTTTAGATAAGCATTTTAACGATGGTGATGTTATTACTCCAGAAGTACTTAAAGAACGTGGAATTGTTAAAAAACAATTAAATGGTATTAAAGTACTTGCTAATGGAGATTTAACTAAAAAATTAACAGTTAAAGCTCATATGTTTTCATCTTCAGCAGTTACTAAAATTGAAAAAGCTGGCGGTAAAGCTGAGGTGATTTAGATGTTTAAAGGAATTGCCAAAATATTTAGTAAGTCAAATAAAGACTTAAGAAAAAGAATTTACTTTACATTATTTTGTTTAGGTTTCTTTGCAGTTGGAACAGGTGTTACTATTCCATGGGCAAAATATATTACCAGTGAACTTGGTTTCTTAGAAATCTTCAATTTAATGAGTGGTGGAGCTTTAAGAAATTTCTCAATATTTGGATTAGGTGTTAGTCCATATATTACAGCTAGTATCATTACTCAATTATTACAAATGGATATTATTCCGTATTTTAAAGATTTAAAAGAACAAGGTTATGTTGGTAGACAAAAAATTAACAAAATTACTAGATATTTAGGTATAATAATTGCCTTTATCCAAGCGTATGCCATAAGCGTATTTACTCTTCATGAGTCAGATGTTATGGTTGTCTTAAAGATCAGTTTAGTTATGACGGCAGGTACAGCCTTCCTACTTTGGATGGGTGATGAAATGACACGTAAAGGAATTGGAAATGGTCAATCATTACTTATTATGGCTGGTATTATAATGAGTATGCCATCAATATTTACAGGTGCTTACAATGCCTTTTTAGGCGGAGCAATGGAAACTGGTCTTGGTATTACTTTATTTGCTTTATTTATTCTGGTATATATCTTAATTATTGTAGGTATTATATGGATTCAGTTAGCAGAAAGAAGAATACCAATTCAATATTCTAATAGAACGACAAGTGCGTATGGTGCTCAACAATCATTCTTACCAATTAAAATTAATAGTGCCGGAGTAATTCCAGTAATATTTGCTCAAGTACTTACAACTATTCCTGCGACTATTGTTAGTGTAATTGGAAATGAAAGTGCAATAAATTTTGTTAATAATTATATAGTTTATACTTCTCCAACAGGATTATTATTATATATTATATTAATATTTGTATTTGGATATTTTTATACATTCTTAAGTATGAATCCTGATGAGATGAGTAAAAACTTGAATAAAAATGGAGGATATATACCAGGCGTTAGACCAGGCGAAGAGACTAGTAAATATATTAGTAAATCTTTATCTAGACTTACAACGGTTGGTTCAGTATTCTTAGTTATATTAGCGGCTTTACCGGTTGTTATATCATCATTTACGAAGTTACCTAATAGTGTAACTATTGGTGGTACTGGTATATTAATCGTAGTTGGAGTAGCAATAGAAACTTACAAACAAATTGAAAGTAGCTTAACAGCTAGAAGTTATTCTGAACGTAAAAAGAGGTTTAGATAATGAAGAATATCATCTTTATAGCTCCTCCCGCAGCGGGTAAGGGTACAGTAAGTGAATATCTCGTAAAACATTTTGGATATGAACATTTAAGTACTGGAGATTTGTTAAGAGATGAAATTAAAAGTGGTAGTGAGCTAGGAAATCAAATAAATGATTTAATAACTAAAGGTTCTTTAGTTAGTGATGAGCTTATTACAAGATTAGTTAATGAAAGATTAAGAAGTATTGTTGGGAAACCATTTATTTTAGATGGTTTTCCACGGACACTTTCTCAAGCTAAAAGTCTTGATGAAATGTTGATAAATTATAATGTTACTAACAATATAGTTATATATTTAGATATAGAAGAAAATCAAGCTTTAAAAAGAGTTTTAGGAAGGGTAACTTGTCCTAAATGTAAAAGAACTTATAATCTAAATAATATAAACTTAAGACCTAAAGAAGATAATGTTTGTGATGATTGTCATATTCTTTTAGAAAAAAGAAGTGATGATAATGAAGAAACGTTTAGAGTTAGGTTTAATACATATTTAGAAAATACTAAGGCAATTATTGATTATTATGAAAATAAAGGATTACTTAGTAAAATTAATGTTAGTGATGATTTAGATATATTATTAAAAGAAATATTATCTAAAATAAAAGAGGCGAAAAATGATTAGTATTAAAAGTGAGAGAGAAATAGAATTGATGAGAGAAGCTGGTAAATTAAATTATTTAACTCATGAAGAAGTTAAAAAGAATTTAAAAGCTGGAATTACAACTAAAGAACTTGATAAAATTGCTTATGATTTTATTTCCGCACATAATGCTAGACCATCTTTTCTAAATTATGAAGGTTATCCGGCAAGTATTTGTGTTTCAATTAATGATGAAGTTGTACATGGAATTCCGGGAGCAAGAGTAATTAAAAATGGTGATATTGTATCAATAGATATTGGTGTAGAAATACATGGATATCATAGTGATGCGGCTAGAACTTATATTATTGGAAAGGTAGCACCAGAAGTTAGAGATTTAGTTAACAATACTGAAAAAGCTTTAATGATAGGCTTGAGTAAAGTAAAAGAAGGTGCTAAAATAGGTGATATAGGAGCGGCTATTGAAAAGTTTGCTCATGCTCATGGTTTATCAGTAGTTGAAGAATTAGTAGGACATGGAGTAGGGACAGATATTCATGAAGATCCTGATGTACCAAATTATGGTAAAGAGGGAACAGGCGTTACCCTTAAAGCAGGAATGGTTATAGCAATAGAACCTATGCTTAATTTAGGGGAAAGATATGTTTATATGCATGATGATGATTGGACTATTTCAACTGATGATGAACTTCCTAGTGCTCATTTTGAACATACGGTTGCGGTAACGAAAGATGGTTATAAAATTTTAACGGGAGAAATTTGTGATGACGAAAAATAAGAATAAAAATAATGTTAGTCAGAATAAAGAAGAAAAAATTGAAGTTGAAGGTAAAGTAATCGAAGTCTTAAAGGGTTCTGATTATTTAGTAGAACTTTCAAATGGATTTACTGTAAAAGCCTACGTTTCTGGTAAAATGCGAGTAAATATGATTCGTATTCTACCAGGTGATACGGTAACAATAGAACTTTCGCCTTATGATTTAACACGTGGGCGTATAACATGGAATAAAAGATAATGGAGGTATTATAATGAAAGTTAGACCATCAGTAAAAAAGATTTGTAAAAAGTGCAAAATAATTAAAAGAAAAGGTAAGGTTATGGTTATTTGTGATAATCCTAAACACAAACAAACTCAAGGCTAATTAAGGAGGTAATTATGGCACGTATAAAAAATATTGAATTACCAAGCGAAAAGCAAGTATTTGTAGGACTTACTGCAATTTATGGTATTGGTAATAATTTAGGAAAAACAATTTGTGAAGCTGCCGGAGTTAATCCCGCAACTAAAGTTAAAGATTTAACTGAAGATGAAATTGCACGTTTAAGAAAAGAAGTAGATAATCATGTCGTTGAAGGTGATTTACGTAGAGTAGTGCAAATGAATATTAAAAATAAAATGGAAATTGGTTGCTATCAAGGAGTTAGACATAAAAAAGGTCTTCCAGTAAGGGGACAAAGAACTAACCGCAACGCTCATACTCGTAAGGGTAGAGGAAAAGTTGTAGCTAACAAGAAAAAAGTAGGAAAGTAGGAGGTTAATTTATGGCATATAATAGAAGAAAAAGAAAAGTAAAGAAGAATATTCCTGAAGCTGTTGCTCATATTAATTCTACTTACAATAATACGATTGTTACTATTACAGAAAAAGATGGTAGTGTTATTGCTTGGGCATCAAGTGGTACTATTGGATATAAAGGAAGTAAAAAGAAAACTCCATTTGCAGCAGGTATGAGTGCTGAAGCTGCTGGTAAAGCTGCTATGGATCAAGGTGTTAAAAAAGTTGATGTTGTTGTTAAAGGTTTAGGTGCTGGTCGTGAAACTGCAATCAGATCTTTACAAAGTGCCGGACTTGAAATCTTATCAATTACTGATGAGACACCAGTACCACATAATGGTTGTCGTCCACCAAAACGTCCTAGAAAATAATTGTGAAAAAGAAAGGGTTATTAGAATATGATTAGTTTTGAAAAACCAGAATATAGGATTGCTGAGTATCAAGAAAGCAATCATTATGGAAAATTTGAATTAGAACCCCTTGAAAGAGGATTTGGAACAACTATTGGAAATGCACTAAGAAGAGTTATGTTATCAAGTTTACCAGGAAGTGCAATTACTTCTGTAAAAATTGAAGGTGTTTTACATGAATTCCAAAAAATTGATGGAGTAGTTGAAGATGTAACAAGTATTGTTTTAGCTTTAAAAAACATGGTTGTTAAAAATCATACAGAAGAAGTTAAAACTTTAAGATTATTTAAAGATACTGAAGGACCAGTTACAGCTGGAGATTTTGAAGCAAATGCCGATGTAGATGTTATTAATCCAGATTTAGTTATTTGTAACTTAGTAGCTGGCGGTAAGATTGATATGGAAGTTACCGTATTTAATGGTAAAGGCTATGTTGATGCTAAAGAAAATAAAAAATTATTTGCAGAAAATAAAGTAGGAGTAATTGCTATTGATTCTAATTATTCTCCGATTGAACTTGTTAAATATGAAGTTGAATCTACACGTGTAGGTCAAAATGAAAATTATGATAAGTTAACAATGGAAATAAATACTGATGGTAGTATGACTCCAGAAGAAGCTATGGCTTTAGCAGCAAGAATTTTAATAGAGCATTTTAATATTATTGCTGATTTAAATGCAATAAGTGATGTTACTGGTTTAATGCAAGAAAAGAAGGTTGATACTATAACTAAGACTTTAGAAACTCCTATTGAAGAGATTGAGTTCTCAGTTAGAGCTTATAACTGCTTAAAGAGAGCTGGTATTCATACAGTTCAAGATCTTATTTCAAAAAGAGAAGTGGAAGTTACTAAAATACGGAATTTAGGTAAGAAATCCCTTAAAGAAGTTTTAGATAAAGTAGCAGAAATGGGACTTAAGTTCCGCGATTAAGGAGGCTAAATTATGTTATATAGAAAATTAAGTAGAGAATCAAGACAAAGAAGAAGCGTCCTTGCTAATATTACTCGTGATGTAATTATGAATGAATCTGTAGTTACAACTGAAGCAAGAGCTAAGGAAGTAAGAAAATTTGTTGATAAAATGATTACTTATGGAAAGAAAGGTACTTTAGTAGCAAGAAGAAAAGCATTAGCATTTTTATATAATGATGCTGATGTAGTAAATAAAGTATTTAATGAACTTGCTAAACGTTATGAAACACGTAATGGTGGTTATACTAGAATTATTAAACTAAAAGAACGTGTTGGTGATGATGCTTTAGCTGTTAAACTTGAATTAGTTTAATATAAAATAATTGTCTAGTAAAGGTTTTTTACTAGACTTTTTTTATATGAATAATTTATAATTATTATAGGAGGTATATAGAATGAATGAGGAAAATTTAGATATATTATTTAATCAGTTAAGTAAAATTAGTAATAAGTTAGATAGTATGCAAGATTTAACTTTTGCTCAAAATTTATTATCTGCGGCTAATTTTATGGTAATGCAAGCTCCAGAGAAAAAACCACAAGCGATAGCACTTTATAATAGAGCTATGGAATTAATGAGCTTAGATACAGCTAAAATTAAGACAGAAGAAGAAAACAAAGAAAATAGTTTACCAACTGATTTAATTAGATAATTACTACCAATAGGTAGTTTTTTTTATAAAAAAAACTCTTAACGAGTTTCTAAATATAAATCATAATATTCATCGTAGGTAAGTCCGGAATTATGAACTTTAGTAGCTAGATCAACTCCTAAGTATCTAATATGCCATGGTTCTTCCATAAATTGGGTAATATATTGTTTACCTTTTGGATAACGAACTATAAAGCCATATTTATAAGAATTATTAAGCATCCATTCATAATGTTCAGGAGTTAAATTATCGGTTAAAGTAGAACTTCGAACATCTACGGCAAGTCCTAATTGATGTTCAGAAAAACCAGGACGAGCAGAATAGGTATCAGCTTTTTCAGTACCATCACGAGCTACATATCTATTGTAAAGAACTTTCTGGGTTTCATAAGAACGATAAGGGCTAAATGGATAGAAATAAACATTTTCTAAAACAGCCGCGGCCGTAAGCTTTTCAAAAGCTTGAGCTGCTTCTTTTCTTAGCTTATAAGTAGAATTGTAACTTAATGAAACTAAATCATCAGGTTCATAATCATCCGGTAACTTATGATACTTATTAACTAATATACTATAATCTTTAGCTTCTTCAGAGGTATATTCTACATATTTAGAATAGCCTTTTAAATCTAGACCAATATTTACGTAGGTTACTAATTGTTCTAAAGTATAATCAGTATTATTATCTTGATATTGTAAATATCTTTCTAATTTATTTATATCAAAATTAGTTATATCTTTAAATTGTAAAATATCTATATGTTCCATATCTAATAATATGTTTAAATCTTTAGAATAATTCTTAATTATATAGTTTATTTCATTACTATTATATTCTTTATTTAATAAATTAGTTATAATATTAGGAAAATCTGGAATAGAACTATAATCAATATTATAATATTCATTTAAATATGCATTATTATATAAATCTTCTTCTAATATGGCTTCTAAAGTTTTAGAATATTCTTTATCATTTATAGTATTATAAATATTATATTCTTTCATTACTTCTTGAGCTTTCTTAGAATAATTGGATTTACTAGAATTATCTTTATCATCAAATACATATAAGTATGTTATGGCTGCAAAAACAATAATAGTTAAAACTATTAAAACTATTAAGACTATTTTTAATCCTTTATTATCATCCATATATACCACCTATTATAATTATAGCAAATTTTTGAAAAATAGTATTGGAAATTTAATTATTTGACATTAGGTATTTTTATTTTTACTAAGGCTTATAATTTACTTATTGGAGTGGACATGGTATAATTTGGGTGGTGGTATATAATGAAAAAAGTAATATTAACAGGAGATAGACCAACAGGAAAATTACATTTAGGACATTATGTTGGTAGTCTTAAAAGTAGAGTTATGTTTCAAAATACAGGTAATTATGATATGTATGTATTTATTGCTGATTTACAAGCTTTAACTGATAATGCGAGAAATCCTGAAAAAATAAGAAATAGTTTATTAGAAGTAGCATTAGATTATTTAGCCGTGGGTTTAGATCCTAATAAAATAACATTTTTTGTGCAATCACAAATACCTGAGTTAACAGAGCTTACTATTCATTATATGAATTTAGTTACTTTAGCAAGATTAAAAAGAAATCCGACTATTAAAACAGAAATAAATGAAAGAGGATTTAAAGAAGCTGTGCCAGTAGGTTTTTTGACATATCCAATTAGTCAAGCTGCGGATATTACAGCATTTAAAGCAGATTTAGTACCGGTCGGGGATGATCAATTACCTTTAATTGAACAATGTAAAGAAATAGTTCATACTTTTAATAATTTATATGGAAATATATTAAAAGAACCCGAGGCTGTTTTAGCGGATAATAAAGCTTGTACGAGATTACCAGGAATAGATGGTAAAGCTAAAATGAGTAAGTCTTTAAATAATTGTATATATTTATCTGATACAAAAGAAGAAGTAAAAAATAAAGTAATGAGTATGTATACTGATCCTAATCATATTAGAGTAGAAGATCCAGGAAAAATAGAAGGCAATACAGTTTTTACTTATTTAGATGCGTTTGCGACTGATGAACATTTTAAAAAATATTTACCGGAATATAAAAATTTAGATGAGCTTAAAGAACATTACCAAAGAGGGGGATTAGGTGATGTTAAAGTAAAAAAATTTTTACTAGCTATAATTGAAGAATTATTAGAACCAATGAGAGAAAGAAGAGCTTACTATAAAGAACATATAGATTTAGTTTATAATATGTTAGAAGAGGGTAGTAAGAAGGCTCGAAAAGTTGCCCAAAATACTTTAAAAGAAGTAAGAGACGCTATAGGTATTAATTATTTTGATAAAAAAGCCAATTAGATTTGCTAATTGGTTTCTTTTAAATAAATAGGTTTATCGGTTTTACCTAATAAATAATCGGCAGAGATATTATATTTTTTACATATTGTATAAAGAGATATGGTAAGAATAAGATTTTTACCACTTTCATATTTGCTAATACTAGATTTATTGATACCAATAGTTTTAGCTAGTTCTTCTTGGGTTAGTTTTAATTCTTTTCTAATACTTTTTAGTCTTGTACCAATATCGATAGCATTTAGATTATCGATTTTTTTGATTTTTTTGGGTAGCTTTATGTCAGATAATTCTAATATATAATCAACAGAGATATTTAAAATGTTACTAATGGTATTTAGATGTTCAAGTGGGATGTAAGCATCTCCATTTATGTAATTAGATAAGGTTTTTTTGGAAATGTTTAAAGAATTGGCAATGCTTGTTGCGGTTATGTTTTGAACTACTTTTATTTCTTCAAAAAACTTTTTTAAGGTATTGCTTAAATCCACTTTTAATCACCGTTTAAATTATAAATTACTTCTATCTTTCTTTTTATTAAGTCTGAATAATAGAAACTTTTTCTTGACTTTGAGTATAGCAAAGTATATAATTTAAATATAAGTTAGGAATTTCTAATAATATTGAGAGAGGGAAAAGAATGAAAATAGAAAGGTTAGATACAGATAGTAAAAGAAATAAAACAATATTTGTAGTAGGATTTATATTAGCAATAATATTAGTAATAGTAATAAATTACATAACAAGCCTAGCAAAATATAGGAATACAGAAAGTATAGAACTAGCAAGTGGGAATATAAGTTATAATAAAGCAGATTTAAATATAATAGCGATGTACCAAGAAAGTAGTTATAGCACAAATGGCTATAAACAAATAGATGATGTACCAACTGAAAAATATACATTAAGTAATAAAAGTTATTGTGAAGTTAGTAATCAAAAAGTAGAAGATGCTCAAATTGAATATAGAGAAGGAGCAATATATGTAGGAAATATTAAAAAAAGAGGAACGAAATGTTATATATATTTTGACTTAGATTATAAAGCCGAAGATATGTTAGCAAAATTAGAAACAATAAAACAAAGTACATATGAAAAAACAGCTATGCCTAACTCATTCTCAGGACCATATGATGAGAGTACAGAAAATCCCGAAGGAAAAGAGAAGATATATACAACCGAAGATAATTATGGAACAAGTTATGTATTTAGAGGAAATAATAATGATGTAAATAATTGGGTAACATTTGCCAATCATACATGGAGGATAATCAGGATAAATGGAGATGGCACATTAAGAATGATATTCCAATGTGCAACACCAAATTGTACAGAAACAACAGGAACAACCACAAACGCTGTAGATGGCATTGCTTATAAGTCTGTACCAAATGATGATAACACCTATGTAGGATATTATTATGGAACATCCAAAGCAGATAAAGGTGAAGAAGATCCAACATATGAAGAAACTCATTCAAATTCCACTCCTAGTGATATAGCCAAAGCTGTTGATAGTTGGTATACTGGAATAGGGGCAATGACCAATTATACTAAATATTTAAGTGGAAATACAGGATGGTGTAATGATCGAACCGTAGTTAAAAACGTTATGAATAATTACACCGGAGATGGAACTGGACAAAGTGGAACAGGATATGCCCCATCAGCAAGGTTATTTGCAAAGAATTCTTGGAGGAAAACTCAATATTCAACTTTAAAATGTGGAGTAGAAATGCCAGAAACAAATCCTTCAGAAGAAGAAGGCTTTAGTAGTTTTAATGAAATAGATCCAGTAGCTTTAAAAAGGGATTTATTTACGACTATCGGCTCAAATAGAGGTAACGGAGTACTTCCAAATCCAGTAGGATTAATTATGGTTGATGAAGTAGTGATGGCAGGAGGCTTTGGAGGTACAACTTCTACTAATTATTGGTTATACACAAACCAATATTATTGGTCAATGTCTCCAGTTCACAATTATCCCGAAGGTTGGGCAGCCGTGTTCGATGTGCTTGCAGCTGGTAACATCCACACCGCTGGTGTGCATAGCCTTTCTGGTGTGCGTCCAGTAATAAATCTAAATGCTGATATTGAATTTAGTGGAGGTACTGGTAAATCTAATAATCCATTTGTAGTAAAAACAAATATATAAAAATATGCCTATACTGCTTTCTTATTCCAAGTATAGGCATATTTATTATTTTTGAATACCTTTTTTGGTATTCTTTTTATATTATTTTAAATATTTAGGAGTGTCTATTTTTCCTAATAGATAATCGGCAGAGATATTATATTTTTTGCAAATTGTGTATAGGGTATGTGTAGCTATTGGGTATTCTCCTTTTTCATACTTTGATATTATTGTTCTAGCTACATTTAAAATTTCAGCTAATTTTTCTTGAGTAAATTTTGCATCTTTGCGAAAAGTTTTTAATCTTTGGCCTGATAGTTGTTGGTTTATTCCTTTATTGGTATTTTCATATTGAAGGGTATTAGTAAGAGAAAAAATGTAATCTATTGGTACATTAAAAGTATCAGATATTATGATTAAGTGTTTAATAGGTATAATATCTGTTTCATTTTCATATCGGCAGTATCCTGATTTTGTAATGCCTAATTTTTTAGCTAAGTCTGTTTGTGTCATTTCGTGCTGTTCTCGTATAAATCTTAATCGTTCATATAGCATTTTATCACCAAAAAAATTTTCTCATAAAATAATAAATAGAATTTATAAGTTGAGAAATATTAGAATTTTTCTTGACTTTAATAATATCAGAGTATATAATTTAAATATAAATTAGGAATTTCTAATAATATTGATAATGGAAAGGGAATAAGAGCAATGAAATTAGAAAAGTTGGAGGATAATACCTCCAAAGTAAAGGGAATAATAATAGGGATATTACTAACCATAGGACTAGTAATAGTAATAAACTATATAACAAGTTTAGCAAGATATCGAAATACAGAAAGTATAGAACTAGCAAGTGGAAATATAAGTTATAATAAGGCAGATTTAAATATAATAGCAATGTATCAAGAAAAAGACGATAGTACTAAAGAAGAAAAGGAATATGTAAGTATAAATAAGATACCTACAATAGGATATAAACTAAGTGAAGATAGTTATTGTGAAGTAAATGGTGAACCAATAGAAGAAGTAGAAATAGAATATAAAAATAATGTTATAAATGTTTTAAATTTAACCGAAAAAGGAACAAAGTGTTATATATATTTTGATAGTTTAGTAAAAGAAATGTTAGGCAAATTGGAAACTTCAAAAGGAAGTAAATATACAATAGATGCCATGCCAAATCCAATCACAGGTCCATATAATGAAAATACAGAAAATCCTGAAGGAAAAGAAAAATTATATACCAGTCCAGACAATTATGGAACCAGTTATGTGTTTAGAGGAAATAATAATGATGTAAATAATTGGGTAACATTTGCAAATCATACATGGAGAATAATCAGAATAAATGGAGATGGAACATTAAGGTTAATATTCCAATGTGCAGAACCAAATTGCGAGATAACTGAAGGAATTGAAACTAACGCTTTAACTTCTGCTTATAAACCTACATCATATAGTGATAATACCTATGTAGGATATTATTATGGAACAGCCCACACAGATGAAAAACCAAATCCAAGTTATGAAGAAACTCATTCCAACTCTACTCCTAGTGATATAGCAAAAGCTGTTCATGGATGGTATACTGAAACAGGAGCAATGTCAGAATATACTAAATATTTAAGTGGGAGTACAGGATGGTGTAATGATAGAGTAGTAGTAAAAGGAAATTGGAATAATTACAATGGCGATGGTACAGGACAGTCTGCAAGTGGATATGCGCCAGCATCAAGGTTGATTGCCAAAGGCGGAGCTTGGAGAACAAATCAATATCCAACATTAAAGTGTGGAGTAGTAATGCCTGAAGAAGATCCAACAGATGTGGATGGATTTAGTTCTTTTGATAAAATAGATGCAAAGGCATTCAAAAGAGATTTATTCACAACTTCTGGTTCAGGTAGAGGTAATGAAATACTTACAAATCCAGTAGGCTTAATCACAAGTGATGAGGTAGTAATGACAGGTGCTTTCGGAGGAACAGTAGGAACTAACTACTGGCTATATACTAACCAATATTATTGGACAATGTCTCCCTCTCGCTATAATGTCGATGGTTGGGCTGACGTGTTCCTTGTGCGTAGTGATGACTTCTTTCGCGGTGCGGGCATGTATGGCACTCATGGTGTGCGTCCAGTAGTTAATTTAAGAGCTGATATTGAATTTAGTGGAGGTACTGGTAAATCTGATAATCCATTTGTAGTAAAAACAAGCATATAAAAAACTTGCCTATGCGTCTTCTTCTTATTCTAAGTATAGGCAAGATATATTTATCAAATAGGGTTTATCCCTATTTTTTGTTGTCTAATTCTTGGGCTTTCTTTTTGATTAAATTAATAAATATGATAATGGTTGTTATGGCATATAATATTTCAAAAGATAAATTCCAAATAGCAAAGCTATTTGAGTTAGCAAAATTTGTTTCAAAGAAAGTTCCAAATATATCTCTAATAAATATAAAGGGAATTTTTATTAATATTAGTAAAAGTAGTAAATAACCAAAAAATTTAATAACACTTATTACTATTTTTTTATCTTTTGATTGTAATTTATTTATAATAATATTAACAGAAGCAAATAAAGTATAATTATTTTTTATAGGGATATTATAAGCATTATATATATCATTAGCTATTTTAGCAGGATCTATATCATAGTTATCTAAGTTTTGATATTTAGCTAATTCTTCATTTCTTGTTTTTTTATCTAAGTATTTTAAATCTTTTTTTAATTCTTGTAAAAATTGGTCTTTACTCATATTAATTCTCCTTTAAATTAGCTTGATAAAATTCTTGTTTAGTATCTAATATTAAATCTTTAGTAATGATAATATTGTCTTTAGTATAACTATCTTTATGATATTTATTAATAGTAATTATTTCATTAGTTGGTTCGATTATTCCTTTATAATATATATTAGTAGTTTTAATAAGATTTATTTCATTTGAAGAAGTATCTATTTGTAATTTATAAGGTATATACTTTATATCAGTTTTTTCTGGTATATTTATTATATAAGTAGTTTCATTACTATATAAAGGATGGAAAGTCATTTCTTTATATAAAGAATCTTTAGCAATAGAAAATACAGTTATAGGATTATATAAAGTAAATTGGGTTTCTTTAAATATATTGGCAATATTTATAATAGATTGGATATAGGTATCTAATGATTTAAAATTAATATCAGTAAAATAATTTAATAAATAGTGATTATTATTTTCATTATGAATTATATCGTCTAATTCTTGATAATAATAAGTAAAATCAAAATTATTTTTAATATCTTCGATAGTAGGATTATTTTCTAAAATATAGTTACATATGTTTTTATAAAATGAATTATATAAAATTAAACTATTTTTAATATTTTGATTTAATTCATTAAAATTATAATTTAGATCAAATTCATTAGTAAATTCATCTAATTTAAAAGTAGGAATATCTAATGGTTTACCTGTAATTATTGTATATGAGGTAGTTAGATCAGTTAAATTAACATATTTATTTTCAATTCTTCTTTTACTTTCTTCTAAGTAATCATTTATTTTAGTAGGGGCAGGGTTATTTTTAAGAAATGATTTTAATTCTTCATCAATATTATGAATTTTACTGCCTTTTAAGTTAAAGTTTTTTTCCGCGGTTATTTTAGATTTAACAAATTCTATTTGTTTATTTAAAATATTAATATTATATTTATATATATCATTAGAATAAATATTAATTAAATTTTTTTCATTTAATTCTTCTTCTTTAACAAGATTAATTAAAGAGTTTAAATATGTTTGCATTTCTTCTAATGATTTATTTCTAATATTATTTAGATTATTTTTTAAAAGATTGATATCATTACTAGGGATAATAATATTATCTAGTGATACACCTCTTTTTTCAATGGTTTTATTTTTACCATAATAAATAGTTAGATTTTCTAGAAGTTCATATTTTAAATCGTTTTCTTTTATTTTTAAATTATTCTTTTCTTTTTTTAGATTAAAATTAGTATTTTTTAAATTAATTAAATAATTAGTTAAAGATTCAATATTTAATAAATAGGCAGTCTTTTTATTAGTATCTACTATATTTTGGGTAGTATCTTTAATAATATCATTTAAGTTTAACATATCATCATAAGTTAGTTCTTTATTTTTATAAGTATATTTTATTTTTACTTCTTTAGTTTCATAATTATCTAAACTTAAAGTTACTTCATAATTTTTATGATTATTTTTATACCAAATATATTTTTTTAAGAAGTCTTCTAATTCATTTTTATCGTCAAACATAAAAGCTCTAGTAAGATAACCAAAAGTAGTATCTTTAATATCTAGGCATATACCATATTTATTATCTTTTTCATAAAGGGATGGACCATACTTATTTGTATCTAGGTTATAAGCATTTAATATTTGTAAAATAGTTTCTTTTGTCACATTAATCCCTCCATATTCTAATTACTATTATATCATAATTTAGTCTTGCTTTAAAGAGATTAACATTATATAATTAATTAAAGTGGTGAAAAAAATGAAAAATGAAATTATTAAACCTAATAAAAGTAGTAGTAAGAAAAGTGTATTTACACCAGTATTATATTTATTATTAGGTATTATATTAGCTTTTAAGAGTAATGAAGCAGTAACAATTATGTTTTATTTATTAGGAATATTGATTATAGTTTATGGTATTAAAAATTTTATAGATTATATGCGATATAAAGAATTAGCTCAATATAAGAAAATTAATTTAAGTGTAGCGATAGTTTCCATTATTGTTGGAATATTATTAATGGTTTTAGCTGAAAGTATAGAGCTTGGAATTAGATTTGTAGTAGGATTTTTCTTAATATTCTTTGGAGTTACAAGAATATTAAATCAAATAAGCTTTAATAATTATTTAAATATAAATTTACTTTCAAATATTGTTTTAATTATTTTAGGAGTATTTAGTATATTTGTTTCCAATGCGATATTAGTGGTAGTGGGTTGGATATTGATTGCTAATGCATTATTACTCTTTTGGGATTATTTCAAAAATTAAACAAGGTATTAATAGTACCTTGTTTCTTTTTGTAAATCTTTTTCTTTTAATGTGGCTCTTTTATCATAAAGTTTTTTACCTTTAGCAACACCAATTAAAAGTTTAGCAAGATTTTTTTTAAAATATAATTTTAGAGGTATTAGAGTATACCCTTCAGTTTGCATTTTATTTTTTAGTTTTAAGATTTCTTTTTTATGTAATAAAAGTTTTCTTGATCTTCTTTCATCATGATTAAATATATTACCTTCTTCATATTTGGCTATATACATATTTAGGATATAAGCTTCATTATTTTTAATATGAACAAAACTATCTTTTAGATCAACAGAACCTTTACGAACGGCTTTTATTTCTGTACCAGTTAAGGCTATTCCCACCTCTAATTCATCTTCGATAAAGTAATCAAAGTAGGCTTTTTTATTTTTTATTTCGATCATATTTATCCTCGACTATTTCAAAATCTATTAAAGCAGATTCTTTAGAAGCATTAATGACTTTGACTTTAATTTTATCACCAACTCGATAAGTTTTTTTAGTACTTTTACCAACAAGTGAAAGAAGTTCTGGAACATAATTATAATAATCACCTTTTATAGTATTAACATGAACTAGGCCTTCAATTAAATTATCTAATTCAACAAAGAAACCAAAATTGGTAACAGTAGAAATAATTCCTTCATATTCTTCACCTATGTGGCTTTCCATATATTCAGCCATTTTCATATCAGTAACATCTCTTTCAGCATTTATACTGGCAACTTCACGTTCACTGGCATGTTCCGCGGCATTAACTAAGTAGCTATCTAAATAATTAATCGTGGACATGGAGAAATCTTTATCAATTAAATATGTTTTTAATAGACGATGAACAATTAAATCAGGTAAACGACGAATTGGAGAAGTGAAGTGAGTATAATTTTTACTTGCTAATCCAAAGTGACCAATATTAGTTTTAGAGTATTCAGCTTTTTTCATACTTCTTAATAATAGAGTAGATAATATTAAATACTCAGGTTTATCTTTAAGTTCATTTAAAACTTTTTGCATAGATATAGGAGTTATTTCATTAATATTGGTATGAATTGTATAGCCTAATGCTTTTACTAAATTTAGGAAATCTTCAATTTTATCAGCGTTTGGTAAAGCATGGACACGATAAATAAATGGAAGTTCCATATTAGATATATGACTGGCAACAGTTTCATTCGCGGCAATCATAAAGTCTTCAATAAGATTTTCGCCTTCTCCACGAGTTCTTTTTTTAATATCTATTGCTTTACCATTTTCATCTTGAATTATTTTAGCTTCATCAATATCAAATTCAATATAACCCTTACTTACTTTTTTATGACGTAATATATGGGCTAGTTCATTCATTTTAATTAGTGTGTCCTTAAATGGTTCATAGCCTTCAGGGACTTGATTGTGTTCTAATATAGCATTAACTTTATTATAAGTCATTTTCTTTTGAGATTTTATATAGCTTGGGAAAATATCATAAGATAGAACATT
Organism: uncultured Bacilli bacterium; assembly: GCA_947632455.1. Lineage (GTDB taxonomy): Bacteria > Bacillota_I > Bacilli_A > RF39 > UBA660 > Caccenecus. The sequence continues at coordinate 6,078 of CANRPK010000006.1, read as the reverse complement.
TCCGTTAGTATCAATATCCATTGTACAACTCATTGCTAAACGAATAGTGCCCTCATTTAAAGAACATATACCATTGGATAATTTATGAGGTAACATAGGAATTACAGTATCTGCTAAATAAGAAGAAGTACCACGATTATAAGCTTCATCGCCTAAAGCAGTATTATCTTTAACATAATGACTAACATCGGCAATATGTACACCTAGATTATATATACCATCTTTATAAGTTAAGCTTATAGCATCATCAATATCTTTTGTATCATCACCATCAATAGTAAAAATCATTTCATTAGTTAAATCACGACGATTTATTAATTCTTTTTCACTTACAGTATTAGGTATTTCTTCTAATTCTTTTACAGCTTCAGGACTAAATTCATTTACTATGCCATATTTACAAGCGATACTTAAAATATCAATTCCCGCGTCATCTTTATGACCAAGAATTTTAAGACAATCAGCTAAATAAGTATTAGTATTTAATTTTTTGCGTAAACTACATAAAACTTTATGACCTTCAACACAATTTTTAGATGTTTCATCAGTTATAAAAATAGTTAAGCGAAGTTTAGCATCATCAGGTTTTAACATGACTTTATTATTTTGAAAATAAATCTCTCCGACAATATTTTCGAGATTTCTTTTGACGATTTTTAATACTCGACCTTCAGGTTTTAAACCTTTTGTTAAAACTTCAACTAAAACTACATCATTATGGATGGCTCCGTTTAAATCTTGTTCGGCAACATAAATATCATCTTCTTGATTTAAAATTACAAAGCCAAAGCCTTTTTTATTAATAGCAATAGGACCAATTTTTAAATTAGAACAATTAGCTAAAAGTAAATATTTATCTTTTTTAGTTTTAAATACTTGATATTCATTTACTAATTCTTCAAGATTTTTAGTTAGTTCTTGTAATTCTTTAACAGTTGTTAGTTGGAGCAGATCGTTAATTTCAATTAAAGTTTTAGCTTCATGGATATTCTTTAATAAGTCTAATATTTTCTCTTTCATTTTTTAACCTCCTCATATTTTTTTCGTAATTTTAGATAACATGAACCACATACACTTTCATAAGTAACATTTTTAGTACCATCTATAAGAATTTGTTCTCCTTCAAAAGAAGGAACATTATTTACTAATCGTAAATTTTGAGTAGCTTTTTTACCACATTTACATATATTTTTTAATTCTTCGATGGAATCGGCGATTTCCAATAAACGAGTAGCTCCAGGGAATCCTTTCATAGTGAAATCACATCTTAGACCGTAACAAATAACAGGAATATTATTAATTTTACTAATATAATATAATTCATCGACTTGATTAGGATCTAAAAATTGAGCTTCATCAACTAGTATCGCGGCAATATCTTTGGGGATTAAAGGAATTATACTAGTATTTGGGGGAAGCAAGATGTCTACTTCACGTTTTAGATTAGTTCTATTCATGACATTTCTATTACCTTTAGTATCTAATGAGGATTTTATTAATAATATTTTAAAACCTTTTTCTTCATAATTATGTGCGACTTGAATAATCGCGGTAGATTTACCACAATTCATTGAGCCATATCGAAAATATAATTTTGCCATTTTTTACTCCTTAATTTTACATTGTTTAGTGTTATTTTCTTTAAATATGTGAATAATTTTAGGGTTATCAACATCTTTTTCATCTATTAAGCCATTAGTTATTAAAGTATTAGTAGAAATATCACAGCCATTTGTAAGACAATTATCTTTTAAGCTAGTATTTTCTTGTAATTCAATATAAATACAAGCGGCGGTTTCAATAATATTGTTTTGTATTTGAACTTTTTCGTTATTTTTATTTTGATATATTTTAACAAGATTAATACTTGCAATAGTGGCAATTATACCCATAATGGCAATAGTACAAAGAAGTTCTATTAATGTAAATCCTTTTTTATTCATTTATTATCACATTATAATTATACTATATTTAAAGAATAATGAAAAGTTTAATTAATAAAAAAGGATGTTAGAATAACACCTTTATTTTAACATTTTCTTTAAGAACTGACCAGTATAAGAATTTTCAACTTTGGCAACTTGTTCAGGAGTTCCGGTTGCAACAACTGTACCACCGAGATTTCCACCATCAGGGCCTAAATCAATAATATAGTCGGCAACTTTAATAACATCAAGATTATGTTCAATTACAACGACTGTATCACCATTATCGACAATTTTATTTAAAATATTTAATAATTTTTTAATATCTTCACTATGAAGACCGGTTGTTGGTTCATCTAAAATAAAGATACTTTTGCCAGTTGGTTTTTTTTGTAATTCTTTAGCTAATTTAACACGTCCGGCTTCTCCTCCAGATAAAGTTGGAGCGGGTTGACCTAACTTAATATATGAAAGACCGACATTATCCATAACTTTTAATTTATTATATACTTTAGGAATGTTTTCAAAGAATTTTAAAGCTTCAGAAACACGCATATCTAAGACATCAGCAATATTTTTATCTTTGAATTTAATGGCTAAAGTTTCTTTATTATATCTTTTACCACCACATACATCACAAGGAACGTAAACATCAGGAAGGAAGTGCATTTCAATTTTTTTGACACCATCACCCCAACAGGCTTCACATCTTCCACCTTTAACATTGAAAGAGAAACGACCTTTATCATAGCCATGAATTTTAGCTTCTTTCGTATTGGTAAAAACATCACGGATATCATCAAAAACACCAACATAAGTTGCGGGATTACTTCTAGGAGTACGACCGATAGCATCTTGAGTTATTTCTACGACTTTATCTAAGTTTTCAATTCCTTTTATTTCTTTACATTTTCCAGGTATTTGTTTAGAACGATTTATTTTAACAGCTAAAGTTTTATAAAGTATTTCATTAATTAAAGTAGATTTACCGGATCCGGATACTCCGGTTATACATACAAATTTATTTAAAGGAATTTCAACATTAATATTTTTTAAATTATTTTCACTTGCTTTGATTATTTTTAATGATTTACCATTTCCTTTACGACGTTTTTTAGGAACTTCAATTTTTTCTTCACCACTTAAGTAGCGACCAGTTAGAGAATTTTTATTAGCCATGACTTCTTTTGGAGTACCGGCGGCGATAACTTCACCACCATATTCACCCGCTCCAGGGCCTATATCTACTAAATAATCACTAGCAAGCATAGTATCTGTATCATGTTCAACAACAATAAGAGTGTTACCTAAATCACGCATTTCTTGGAGAGCTTGAATTAATTTTTCATTATCCTTTTGATGTAAACCAATACTTGGTTCATCTAAAACATATAAAACGCCTGAGAGTTTAGAACCAATTTGAGTGGCAAGACGAATACGTTGGGCTTCTCCACCGGATAGAGTACCCGCACTACGAGATAAAGTTAAATAGCCTAGGCCAACTTCAATTAAAAAATCAAGGCGATTTAGAATTTCTTTAGTTACTAAACCACTTATTTCAGTTTGTTCAGGAGTAAGTTTTAATTTAGCAATAAAATCTCGTAATTCTAAAATACTTAAATTAGTTACTTCAAAAATATTTTTATTATTTATTTTAATAGATAAAACTGAAGAATTTAATCTGGCTCCTTTACATTTAGGACAAGCAGATTCAACCATGAAAGTTTCTAACCATTCTCTTTTCCAAGAAGAACTGGTTTCAATATAACGTCTTTCTAAAGTATTGATTACTCCTTCAAAATAATCAGTAACGTATCTGGTATTACCATTTTTAGAAACATATTTAAAACTTATTTTATCTTTAGAACCATATAATATTATATCTAATTCTTTACGAGTAAGATCTTTTATAGGTTTATTAATATCAATATTATAATAATCACAAACGGCACTTATTTGAACCATATCCATATTATAATCAGTATTAATTGTTTTAATAGCACCTTCAGGAATACTTAAATTATTATCAGGGATAAGTAGTGCTTCACCAATTTTAAGTTTCGTTCCTAAGCCTTTACATTCATCACAAGCACCATAAGGAGCATTAAAAGAAAAGAGGCGAGGTTCAAGTTCAGGAATAGAAAAATTACAATGAGGACAAGCATAAGATTCACTCATTAATATTTCTTCACCATCTAAAACATTAATTAAAACTTTACCATTAGCTAATTTAGTACTTACTTCAATAGCTTCAAAAATACGACTTCTTTCATCAGCGTTAATAACAATACGATCGACGATAACCTCAATATTATCTTTGATATTCTTCTCTAATTTAATATCTTCATCTAATGTATGAACTTCCCCATTTACACGAACTCGAGAATAACCATCTTTTCGTAAATCATTAAATAAATCTTTATGTTCACCTTTTTCACCATGAATAACGGGAGCCATAATCTCAATTTTAGTGCCGGGTTCTAAATCCATGACTTTATTAGTCATTTCTTCGACTGATTGACGAGAGATAGGAATATGATGAGTAGGACAATATGGAATGCCTATTCTTGCAAATAACAAACGTAGATAATCATATATTTCAGTAATGGTACCAACCGTACTACGAGGATTTTTATTAGTAGTTTTTTGATCAATAGATATACTAGGACTTAAGCCTTCAATGGAATCAACATCAGGTTTTTCAGTCATACCAATAAATTGTCTAGCATAGGCTGATAGACTTTCAACATATCTTCTTTGACCTTCCGCGTAAATAGTATCAAAAGCTAAAGATGATTTACCGGATCCGGATACACCAGTCATAACTATTAATTTATTTTTAGGTAATTCAAGAGAAATGTTTTTTAAATTATTTTCTCTAGCTCCTTTAATAATTATTTTATCCATATATTACTCCTTTTAATATTATTGTGCATAATTAAATTTATTTTATCACAAAAGTAAGTTTATTATAACACCCGAACAAATGTTAGTCAACATATAGGAAGAATTTATTGTGAAAAATTGAAATATATGTTATCATTATTATAGTAGGTGTGTGTATGAAAAAGTTAAAAGTATTGGGGTTATTTGTTTTATCATTATTAATGTGTGGATGTTTAAGCTATAATGTTAATATGAGTATTAATGCGGATAAAAGTGTTGATGTAGGATTATTATACAAGGTAGATTTTTTAAAAATGATGAGTAATCCTCTATTTCAGGGAATGACACCGGATGATAGTACATGTGATGAAAGTTGCAGTGGTGATGCTAATTATGATGCCTGTTTTGATGCTTGTAAAAATACTACTTTAACTGAGGATCAAATTAAAGAAAACTTAGATCAAGCAATGGATTCTGGAGAATTGGATACCAGTGAATTATTTGATGCTGAAGATAGAGAAGCAATAGAAAAGAATGGGTATAAAATTGAAGAAAATTTAGATAAAGAAAATTATTTATATACAGTAAAGATAACTAAACATTTTAATAATATTGATGAGATATCAACTAATGTTGATGGGGAATGTAAACTTTGGGATGTGTTTGTAGGAGAACAAAATAATTTTTTTGCCAAAGTAGGAGATGCTTATAAAGCTAATTTTGCTTGGGATGAAGAGGATATAACATCTTCTGATACGATGGATGGTATGGATATTGATTTAAGTTCTTTTTTAGATTTTCAATATGAAGTAAGTTTACCTAATGGATCTATTAGTAATAATGCTACAGAAGTAGCAAGTGATGGAAAAAAATTAATATGGAAATATAATACTTCTGGAAGTGAAAATATTAATTATCAGTTTAGTTTTCCTAAAAAGGCTGAAAAGAAAAGTTTTTCTTTTGAATTAAGTGATGGCGTTTTAAAAATTATAAGTTTAGCTTTAATTGGGGTAGGAAGCCTAGTTTTGGTTATTACGATTGTAACATGGGTTAAGCAAAGCAGAAGATAAAAACTGCTTTTGTTAGTGTAGAATAAGTGGGGAGATTGGGTAAAAACCAAAAAAACTAAATAATTAAAAATATTATAAAGTATAAAAGATATAAGGGTCAATAAACAATTATATCTTTTTTAAAATGTTGTGTTAAACTTTATGACTGATAAACAAAAAAGTGGTATAATAGAAATGCCAAATAAAAATTGTAGAAA
>CANRPK010000005.1 GCA_947632455.1 uncultured Bacilli bacterium | reverse complement strand
TTAAAAAATGAAGCTAGATAACTTCATTTTTTATTTATTATATTTTTCGATTTTTAATGGATTATTTTTTACAATTTGTAAGTTATATTTTATTCTTAATATTTTCTTTATTTCAGGAAGCAGTTTGTTTGTATTACAAACTATGTTAAATACATCTATTGCTGAATTAATATGATTTGTTAAAGGACAAGAAGATAGGCAATTTCGTATATATCCATTTGCTAGATAAAATGCTACCGCTTCTGGAACGATAAATTCCTGTATATATTCACTATAATTGTTGAAAAAAGGTAGCCATTTTCTTTCAAATTCTTCATCAGTTATATCTTTATCATCAATCATTACTATCACCATATATATCTTCTTTTAGGATAATTTCATCAGCAATACTTTTTAAACTATTCATTTTTTGAGTCCAAAGTAATGGATCTTTTTCTTTTAATTCTTCTGTAATGGTTGGGTCATTGTTAATTAGTTGCTTCATTAAAAATTCAAATTTGTCTAAAGCATTATTACTGACTGAAAAAAGATATTCATTAAGTTTTTCTTTCATCAATAGTTCTTGATATAAAGACTTTTTATATTGTTTTAAATAATTAAGTTTTAATAAACCATATTTGTTTAATGGCTTATTTTCTTTTTCAGATAGTATAAGATTAGGTAAATAATAATCTCCATATTTAGTATAATTTAATTCCATAAATTTAATCCTTTCTTTTAATAAAGAATTATTAAGTAGTATTGTTATTATTAGGTACCCATTTAGGTACCCAAATAGTAAAATTTGATAAAATTATTTAATTTTTTATAATTAGATTTAATTTTAAAATGCTTAAAATATAAGAAAATAATAGACAATAATTTATTTTATATGTATATATATTCAGCCCCCTGAAGGAGCCGAAAGGCTCCATTTTTTGTTTGTTTTATATTTTTTAAAACGTCAAATTATTTAAGACACATTTTAAAATATATTTAGCACTAATTATATGCTTGTTATTTAGATATATATAATGTAAAATATAAAATACTAAAGATCAAAAGAGAGGATGCGATTTAAATGCCAAAATGGTATGATAAACCTACTAAACTTTTATCTATTGAGAAAGATATAGATATTGTCGGTTATCCTAATTATAAAAACAAAGGAATAAAAACATTTCCTTAAAACAAAAAAATAAGAACTGGAAAAACCAGTTCTTACCATCCGCGATACCACGAACCCCAAGCAAATTAAATTGCTTTTGGCATAATTAATATAACAAAATATTATATATTTGCCAATGATTATGTCTTTAATAGTATATAGCAAATTCGTTAGAAATATGCTAAACTAATGGTAGTTTAAGTGACATCTTAAATCAAGTAACAGAAATTAAATAATGGAGGTGGAAGTATGTTAGCATTTCAATCAGTAGAATATTATAAAAATGTACTTAATTTATTAAAAAAATTATCTGAAACTTTTTCTTTTTTTGAAGATAATATTCCGCATAAAGAAAAAAATTATATATTAAAAAATATATTAGATTCCTATAAAACAGATGATGCGAATAATTATATATACAAGATATCAAAGAAAGAACTTAGTAACGGAGAAATGTTGAAGAATTATCAAAATTGCTTTGTAAATTTTAATAATACTTTTAAATTCTATGAATTTTACAAATTAGTATCCGAAATCGAATTAGAATATAAAAGAATATGTAAGGATTACAATTATACTGATGAAAGTGTGAAAGATTTTATTTTTAAATTAAACGATTTTTCAAAATTACACGAGACTTTAATAATGGGCTCAAATCAAAATTCTGATAAAGTAAATTTTTTCGAAGAATCGGAAAAAATAATAAGAGAATTTGCTTTCCTAATAAAAAGTATTTCATGCTATATTTCATCTATTACAAATTATGAAATTAGTGAATTAGATGAGAACAATCAAGCGTTAAATATACAGTTATTAGATATTAACTATAATGTTAAAGAATTTTACGAAATATTAAGTAATATTGATGACGCTTATTCAATAATTGGTATGTTTACTACCGAAACAAAGGAAACTTTAAAAATAAATAAAATAGAATCAGGATCGATGTTGGCTGATATTTTTGGTAATGGAATAATAATATCGATAACAATTTATTTATTAAAGAAAATAATTGATATTGTATATAATAAATATTCTGAATCTGGAAAAGTTGATTTAATTGGAAGGGAAATTAAAACTATATCAGAAAGTGCAGAAACATATGCAAAATTGCAAGAACTAGGAATCGAAGTAAACGAGGAAAATAAGAAAAAGATAGGAGAGTGCTTGATAGCTGCCGTAGATAAACTCCATAAGGTTGTGGTGCGAGCTCCTAAAATTATAATTAATGGCAAACAATATTCTGTTGCAGATGCACAAAAATATTTGGAATATTCGCAAAAACTATTAGATGTTGAAATATCAACAAAAAACGATGAAGAAAAGTAAGAATCGTTAAAAAAATTTTGTATGGGAGTAGAAATTCAGTGCTTACTAGACAATAATAGTACTCCATGCAAGTCATTATGAGAGTGCTAAATCTATGTATTTAGTTGATGATATAGATAATCAAGAAACATTAAGAAATATAGTATTAGATACTTGCAAAGATTTATCAAATAAAAAGTAAAACAAATTATAAATTTCTAAGCGTAAAAATACTCAACTCTACTAATTGTAGGTGTTAAAAATCGTGTAAATATTGTATAGTTATTTTCGAAAGGAGCAAAGTATGAATCAAGAAAAAATTGGAAAATTTATTGCAAACTGTAGAAAAGAACAAAATTTAACTCAAGAACAACTCGCCGAAAAATTAGGAATAACTTATAAAGCCGTATCTAAATGGGAATGTGGTAAAGGATTACCTGATGCCTCTATTATGATGGAGTTATGTAAAATTTTAAAAATAACTGTTAATGATCTACTTAGTGGAGAAAAGGTTGATAAAGAACATTATCAAAAAAAGTTGGAACAAAATATTATTGATACAATAGATTATACAGATAAAAAAGTATCTAGAAAAAATAAACTAATCTATGAAATGATTATGTTCTTTGGTTTAGGTTTAATTTTTATTTCTTTTACTATTTATCCTACTGATAGTAGTTGGGGAGCTATCCACTCTATAATGGGTTTAGTTATATCTACTTTTGGATTTGTTAATATAAAAAGTGGCAAAACTATTATAAAAAAAATATTTTTAGGTATAGGCTATTTTATGCTAAGTTTTATATTACTACTTATACTTGATTATTCTAATGTAGTATTAAATAAAGTTGCGCCAAGATTTTCTTATTTAAAAGAAACTGGGGATACTATGATTATCTATAAAGCACCATTTTATAATGTATATAGAATAAATCGAAATACTAAAAATGAGTATTATATAATTGATACCCAAAAAAAGTACACAGAAGATAATATACCAATCACTCCATTTAATAGAAGTAAATCCGGAATTGAAAACCTAATCCAATATAAAAATCAATATGTCGGTAACAATAGTAATGATAGCCATTTAATTGACAATTTACCACTTGCCGAATATGGATATGTTTTTAAGATTGATTCTGTAAATCTTGGATTAACAATCGATTATCATATTACAGATTGGTATGTTAATGAGAATCATTATTTAGAAAAATCATTATTATATAACTCTGTATCAATATTTACTTTAATAGATAATGTAGAACAAATTACTTTTAATTTTAGTGGTAATACATATATAGTAAGTAGAAAACAAATTACAGAATTGTATCCTAATTTTAAAGATATAATTGATAATGGAATCAATCAAAATAATTTTAATAAGTATTTAGAAAATAAAATGAACGATAATGATTTTGTGGAAAATATATTTAAAAAAATATTTGTTAATTAAATAGTTTTATTACAAATCAACTTATATGAGCAAACGATATATTTAAGTTTGCTTTTTTGTGTTATAATCATAAATAAAGAAGGTAGATGATAAAAATGAAGAAATATATAGATTTTTTAATTAAAGGAATATATGCTGGAATATTAATTAGTATAGGCGGTATTGCTTATTTAGCCATTGAAAATAAAATAGTGGGATCTTTCATATTTTCTTTTGGATTACTTACAGTTTGTATGTATTCTTTTAATTTATATACCGGTAAAGTAGGTTATTTATTAGTAAATAAAATTAATTATTTATTAGAGTTACTAATATCCTTAATAGGTAACTTTCTTGGAACATTTATAGTTGGTAATTTAATGAGATTAACAAGATTTAATAATTATATTGAGACAGCTAAAAATATTGTCAATATTAAATTAAATGATAACATTTTAAGTATATTTATACTAGCTATTTTTTGTGGAATGATTATGTATATTGCTGTTAATAATTATAAAAAAGAAAAAGATGTAATAGGTAAGTATATTACTATTTTCATGGGAATTATGGCTTTTATTTTATGTGGATTTGAACACTGTGTTGCTAATATGTTTTATTTTAGTATAGCTGGTGTATTTTCTTTTAAAGTTATTTATTATTTATTAGTTATGATATTAGGAAATAGTCTAGGTTCCCTAATAATTGCCTTTTATGATAATAGGTATAATAAATAATTTAAATTAATATGAGTAATTATTAAAATGTTAATCCTAGTTGACAAATTTCCAATAGAAATTGGTAGATTGCAACTAAAATAAAATGTATAATTTTGGCATGAGGTGAGAAAAATGCCTAATTTAGGTGAAAGATTATATAAACTAAGAAAAGATAAAAAATTATCACAAGAAGAAGTAGCCGAAAAATTAAATGTTACAAGACAAACAATTTCCAAATGGGAAACAGATCAAAGTTTACCTGATTTTGATAAAGTTGTACCATTATGTGAATTATATGCTATAACTCCTGATGAACTTTTTATTGAATTAAAAAGAAAAGAGACTTCCAAAGATAATGAATTTGCTATTGATTTAGAAGAAAGACTAAAGACAAGTAAAAAAGCCAAAGGAATAGCTATTAGTGTTGTATTATATTTTTTAGGAGTTGTTTGGCTAATGATTTCAATTCCCGTTATGAATATGAACCCCATCGTGGCATCTGCTTTATTTTTACTTATTTGTGGTCTTTCAACAAGTCTAATAATCTATGTATGTATTAGATATAAAAAAATAAAAACATCTAAAGAAACTGAAGCTGATAAATTAAGAAATCAAATTTCAAATGTTGTAGCAATTATAGTTACAATTATATACTTAATTATAAGTTTTAAAACTATGGCCTGGCATTTAACCTGGATAATATGGGTAATATTTGGCTTATTTGAAGAAATATTAAAATTAATATTTATGTTAAGGAGTTATAAAGATGAAAAATAAAAAGTGGATTATAACTTTAATTATTTTATTATCTATTATTATGGTAGCTCTTTCAATATTTTTTATTGACCTTTTACAAAGTGGATTTAAATTCAAAAACTTTAGATTACAAAGTAGTAATGAACTTATATTAGATAAAACTTATGAAGAAAAATTTAATAATATTATAATAGATGCTACAACCAGTGAAATATTTATCAAACAATCTGATACCGAAAATATTAAAACTATAATTTATGGCGAAAAAGATTATACAGATATTGAAACTAATCTTGACACCTTAAATATTAAAATAAAAGAAAAAAATTGTATAGGATTTTGTTTTAATCAAAAATCAGCGAAAATAGAAATATATTTACCTAAAGAATATAATGGCAAAATTGATATAAAAAATGATTATGGTAATATTTCTATTGAGGAATTTTTAAATGCAAATATTGATATCAAAGAAGACTGTGGAGATGTTAAAATACTTGGTAGTAATATTGTTAAAGTAGATAATAATTATGGTAATATAGAAATCGGAAAATCTAATGTATTAACCATAAATGAAGATTGTGGAGATGTGGTAATTTCAAGTATTAATGATGCAACTATAAAAAATAATTATGGAGATATAATAATTAAAAAAGTTGATAATTATCTCTATCTTGAAAATGATTGTGGCGATATAAAACTTAATAATATTAATCTAAAGAAAAATTCTTACATTAAAGATGATTATGGCGATATCCAAATAGGTAATACAAATGAATTGTTTATAGATGCCAAAACCGATTTAGGAAAAATCAAAATAAATAATAATTATAATAAATCAGATATTACCCTAAAAATAGAAAATGATTGTGGCGATATCGAAGTAAACAATTAAAATAAATAGCAAACAATATATAAAGTTTGCTATTTTCATGATATAATCTTTAATAAGAAAAAAATTATAGATAGGATTGTTTATGGAATTAGTAAAAATTACAGAGAAAACTTATTATATAAAAAATGCCACTAATATTGGTATATATAAAACAGATGATAAAAATGTCTATATTATAGATACAGGAAATGATAAAGATGCCGGAAAGAAAATATTAAAAATTATTGATGAACAAGGATGGAATGTTAAAGGAATCATAAATACTCATTCAAATGCAGATCATATTGGAGGAAATAAAGTAATTCAAGATAGAACTAATTGTCCTATACTTGCTCATAATATTGAAAAATCTTTTTCAGAATTTCCTATATTAGAAGCATCATTCTTATATGGTGGTTATCCATTTAAAGATATTAGAAATAAATTTTTATTAGCAAAAGAATCAGTTGTAACGCCAATAGAAAATAATCTTCCAGAAGGATTAGAATACTTTTCTTTAAAAGGTCATTTCTTTGATATGATAGGAATTAAAACAAGTGATAATGTATATTTTTTGGCGGATGCTTTATTTAGTGAAGAAACAATTTCTAAATATCATTTATTTTTCATATATGATGTAAGAGAGTTTTTAAATACTTTAGATTATTTAAATACGTTAAATGGAATTTTATATATTCCATCCCATTGTGAAGCAACAAGCAATATTTCCTCTTTAATTAAACTTAATAGAAATAAAGTAAACGAGATTATAAATAAAATATATAATACCTGTGAAAAAGAAACAACCTTTGAAGAAATATTAAAATATATATTTGATGAATACAGCCTAACAATGAATGCAAATCAATATGTTCTTGTAGGAAGCACAATAAGATCATATTTATCATATTTAGCTGATGAAAATAAAATATGTTATGCATTTAAAGATAATAAAATGCTCTGGAAAAAAGTAATTTAACTTTAGATGAATTAAATATCTAATAATAAAAAATTCAGTAAGGCCAATTTTTAAAGTAAACCTTTGGTATGTTTAAAAACTAATGCTTAAATGTTATAGTTTTTCTTGAAAGGAGCCAAATATGGATCAAGAAAAAATAGGCAAATTTATTGCTAAACAAAGAAAATTAAAAGAAATGACCCAAGAAGAACTAGCTGAAAAATTAGGTATTACTAAAAATGCTGTTTCAAAATGGGAACGAGGATTATGTTTAATGGATATGTCTTTATTAAAACCGCTAAGCAATATGTTAGAAGTGAGTGTAAATGATATCCTAGCTGGGGAAATTATAGAAAACAAAGATATTGAAAAAAAGAGTGAAGAAAATATCATCAAATTAACAGAATTAGTAAATTTAAAATCTATGAAATATGGAATTATTGGTATGGCCCTATTTTCGATCATTCTAATACTAATATCATTTCTTAAAGATACAAATATGGCCTCTATTGTTAGCCTGCTATGTGCTTATAACTGCATTACTTTTTTAGGACGTTATAAAACAAAAAAAGATAAAACTGATTTAATAACCGGCCTAATATTTTTAATTGCTGTTATTTGTAATACTATCGCCTTTATATTATCTTAATAAATAAAAATTTAATAAATCATATTGATCATCTGCTAAAATATATATTATTTTTAATATATTGTGTATTTACATATCAATAAAAATATGATAATTTAAAATTACTATAAATAATATATAATAATTTTAAGAAGGGTAGTATTATGAAGTTTAATGAATTAATAAAAAGTAAAAAATTTATAATTATAGGTGCTGTATTATTGTTAGTAATTATATTGGGCTGTATCTTTTTCTCCTTTTTTAAAAAGGATATTAGTACTGAAAAACCAAATTCTAATCCTAAAATTGAAATAAAAAGTTATAGTGCCTATGTAAGTATTAATCCCCTAATAAAATTATCATTTGAGCAAAAATGTTATAAAAAAAATGAAGAATATACATGTGAAGAACCAGTCGTAAAAAATTATGTTTTAGAAAATGATGATGCTAAAAAAATATATAGTGATATAGATTTTACTAAAACAGGTGGAATATTAAGTGATGTGTTAGTTAAAATAGCTCAAACAGCCAGAGAAAATGAAATTGTTTTTGATCATGTAAGCATAACAAGTGATTGGCAAAATTTTGAAGAATATAAAAATACTAACGAAGAATTATCAAAATGGAATTTTATAATAAATATCGTTCAAACCGAAGATATGAACGAAATACCTCAAGAAAATAATGGTTGTAGCTTAAAATGTGATAATGGTTATACCTTAGATGAACAAAATTGTGAGTGCATAAAAAATCAAACTGATCCTGAGACTAATACTCCCGAGCAAATAAAATATGATTTTAATTTAAATGATAATATTTTTTACACGTTTTATGATATAAATATTATAAAAAAGCCATCCGAAACTTGTGCTACAAAGTTAATGGATGCAGGTTATGTATTTAGTAAAAATGGTAATAATGTTAATGATTATAAAAATGCTAAAATCCTTTATTATACCTTAAATGAATCAGATGAATTATTTAAAGATAATGACTTTAATATCTTTAAAAGTTGTGTAGAACCAATGACTCAATCGGATATTAATTTTATTAGCAATTTAAAAGGTGCTAAATATGAGGGTAAAGGAGAATATACCAGATTAGAACAAGAAAAGTTATTTTTTGCCATAGTATTTGATGAAGATATTTATAATGAAAAATTAGTTTTTACTCCTTACAATCCTCCAAATGGGTATTTACAATTTGAAAGTACTGGGCCTTGGATAGAGCATTATCTCCTAGATGAAAATGCCTGCAAAGAATATCATCTAAGTTGTAGTAGATGGTAAAAAATTCAATATTTTAACTTATATAATTTAGTATAGAATAGTATTATATCTATACTTTTTTATGATATAATAGTAAATATTATAAAAAGATTTAAAAAATTATTAAAGGTGGTGCAGTTGAAGAATTTTCTTTCAGCGTAAATTATGATTAAAAATATAAGTGTTGCCGAAAGCAATATTGTAGTTCTTCTGATAATAATATTATCAATACTACTTTCTTGTGTTATTTTATTTATATTAAAAAAATTAATAAAGATAGGCTTGCTATTTTTATTACTAAATTCTTTTTATCTTGTTTTCTAATATTATTTATTTTTTCTTTCATACTTGTGTTTTATTATAATTTTAAATATCATAAGCCAGCTGAAGATACTACAATATTATATTATCTTATCTCTAGTATGGGAATAGGTATGCCTGCACTAGCAATTCTTATATTTTATAAATTTAAACCATCTATCCCAGACAAATTTTTATTAAAACAAAACAACTTTTTAGAATTAAATAAATATTTAAATCAAAGTTTAATCCAATTTAATTATCAAGAATTTTATAACCATGAAGATCTTGTAATTTATAAGAGAGAAATTAAATCTAATATTTATTATATTATTAATGTTAAAATAAAAGAGTTAGAAGAAAGTAATTTTCAAAAGTTGTATGAAAAAATAATTTTTCCCAAAATTGAAAGTGATTATAATCTTATTAAAAAAAATCCTACTTTTAAGTTGTATGTTACATTAATAATATGTGTTGATAAAATTACTCCTACATTTAATAAATTATTAAATAATATTATGCAAGAACGTGGATATTTTAAACTATTTGTTGGAATATCTTTTGGTGGAAATAAAATCTATATTCCAAAGGAAGAAATAGAAGGTTTTGGCATCCCACAATTTACTAAATTAAAAAAAGAATTTATGCAAATAATGAATTTAACAAACAATGATATAATAATTAATATCGAAAAACCAATATTAGAAGAAAAAACAATAAAGCCTAAAATTGCAAATAAAAAAAGTATCAAAATTGGTAAAAAAAATTTAATTAATATTTTTAAAAAAATAATTAGTCTTGCCTTTTTCTTAATAGGAATGATTTTAGTAGATTGTTACCATGATGAAAAGTTATTATTTTATTTATTTTCTGCACTAATTTTAATTGCGTTTGCCTTTTTATTTAGTCCACGCTTTAATGCTTACGCTACCAAAAAATTTAAACTTTTTCCAAAAATAAAAAAATACATAATAATAGTTTTAATAATCCTAGAAGTAGCCTGCCTATTATATCTTCCCATTTAAATAAAGTATTAAAAACTTACAATATATATCAAAATAATATTTTAAAGTTCTACCAAAAGTAGAGCGTTATCTTATAAAATATAGCATTTTTTATTGTATAATGTATTTGTAAGGAGAGATAAAATGAATAATATTGATTTTGGTAATTATTTATATCAACTAAGAAAAGAAAGCAATCTTACGCAAAGATTTGTCGCATATCAACTAGATGTCACTGATAAAGCAGTAAGTAAATGGGAAATGGGTAAATCTAAACCGGATTTAGCTAAACTAAAATTATTATCAACCCTATATAATGTTCCTCTAAACACTTTGCTAGAAAGTCAAAAGGAAATGAAAGAGGTTAAAATTAGTAAAATTGTTTTAACTGGTGGACCATGCGCTGGTAAAACAACGGCCTTAACTTGGATCAATAATTATTTTTCTAAAAGAGGTTATTCTGTTTTATTAGTTCCCGAAACAGCTACCGAACTAATTACAAATGGGATAGCGCCTTGGACATGTGAAACTAATTATGATTATCAAACATTCCAGATAAAATTACAAAAAATAAAAGAGCAAATTTATGATGATGCCGCTAAAAAAATGAAAAATGATAAAATATTAATAGTATGTGATCGTGGTATATTAGATAATAAAGCTTATATGAAAGATGTTGAATTTAAAAGTCTTTTAAAAGAGTTAGGAACTAGTGAAACCAAAGAAAGAGACACTTATGATGCTATATTTCATTTAGTAAGTGCCGCTAAAGGAAAAGAAGAAGTTTATACTCTTGCTAATAACACGGCTAGAACTGAAACTATTGAGGAAGCCATAAAATTAGATAACAAAATTATTTCAGCTTGGACAGGCCATCCCCATTTTAGAGTAATTGATAATAGTACTGAATTTGAAGAAAAACTAGAAAGATTATTAAAAGAAATAGCTTCATTTTTAGGTGAACCCGAACCATTAGAAATAGAAAGAAAATTTTTAATATACTACCCAAATATTAAAGAACTAGAAAGTATGCCAAATTGTACTAAAGTTGATATTACTCAAACATATCTAAAAAGTAAAGATGGTATAGAAAGAAGAGTAAGAGCTAGAGGAATTGATGGCGATTATTTATATTATTTAACTGAAAAAAGAAAAATATCTAATTTGAAAAGAATAGAAGTAGAAAGAAAACTAACTCAAAATGAATATTTAGCTTTACTTATGGAATCCGATAATAGATTGCACACCATTCATAAAACAAGATACTGCCTCACTGAAAATAATCAATATTTTGAAATAGATGTATACCCTGAATGGCAAAATCAAGCAATCATGGAAATAGAATTAAGTAGTGAAGATGAAAAAATTAATAATCCAAAATTTATTAAAATAATTAAAGAAGTCACGGATGATAGTAGTTACAAAAATTATCAAATGGCTAAAGAAATGCCTCAAGAATTAGTAAGAAAAAGAAAAAAGTAAAATAAATTGTTTTTAATTTACATCTCTTAAGTATCCATGATATACTATTATTATAATATATATAATGAAAGGAAAATATAATATGTGCACTGCGATTACTTATAAAACAAAAGATCATTATTTTGGTCGTAATTTAGATTTAGAATATTCTTATAAGGAGACAGTTACAATAACTCCTCGAAATTATTCATTTAAATTTCGGAAAGCAAAAGAAATAAAAAATCATTACGCTATAATAGGGATGGCTTATGTTGAAAATAATTATCCTTTATATTATGATGCTATAAATGAAAAAGGCCTAGGCATGGCCGGATTAAATTTTCCTACTAACGCTTATTATCATGAAGAACAAACAAATAAAGATAATATTGCTCCTTTTGAGTTTATTCCATGGATATTATCTCAATGTGCCGATATTAAAGAAGTAAAGGAATTATTAAATAATATTAATATTGCTCAAATTAATTTTAGTGAGAGCCTTCCAGCATCACCACTTCATTGGATAATCGCTGATAAAGAGACATCTATTACTGTTGAAAGTGTAAAAGATGGTTTAAAAATATATGATAATCCCGTCGGAGTTTTAACAAATAATCCTACTTTTGATATTCATATGTTTAATTTAAATAACTATATGAATTTATCTATAGAACCACCTCGCAATAATTTTGCTAAAGATTTAGACTTAGATATTTATAGTCGTGGTATGGGAGCCTTAGGCTTACCTGGAGATTTATCTTCAGCGTCTCGATTTGTAAAAGCAACTTTTACGAAAATGAATTCTATTTCTGGTTCTTCTGAAAACGAAAGTATTAGTCAGTTTTTCCATATTTTAGGATCAGTATATCAACAAAGGGGATGTGTTCATATGGGTGAAGATAAATATGAAATAACTATTTATAGTTCTTGTTGTAATATGGATCAAGGTATTTATTATTATACAACTTATGAAAATAGTCAAATAACAGGAATAAATATGTTTAAAGAAAACTTAGATACTACAGATTTAATTAATTATGATTTAATTAAAGGTGAACATATATTAATGCAAAATTAACCATGAGGTATTAAGATGTCTATTGAGGAAGAACTTTTTAAAAAAGCCCAATTTGATTTTTCTAAATTATTATCATATGGCTTTAAAAAAGAAAATGATGTTTACCTATTTTCTCAAAATATAAATAATAATCACTTTAAAGTAGATATCAAAATAAATAAAAAAGGTTTAATTAAAGGTAATATTTATGATTTAAATACCAAAGAAGAATATACTAATTTTCGTCTTCAACCCATTCCCGGTATTTATGCCCAAACCATTAAAGAAGCTTATCAAACTATTTTAAAAGATATCAAAGAAAAGTGTTGTAAAGAAGATTATTTCGTATTTAAACAAACTAATAGAATTACTAAATTTATTTTTGAAGAATATAAAGATAAACCAAATTTTGAATGGGAAAACGCTCCAAGATTTGCTACTTTTAAAAATAAAGATACTAATAAATGGTATGGTTTAATTATGAATATTGATGCCAGTAAAATAAATAATAAAACTAGGGGAGAAGTAGAGATAATAAATATTAAATTAGATCCTGAAGAAATAAATACTTTACTTCAAAAAGAAGGTTTCTATCCCGCTTATCATATGAATAAAAAAAATTGGATTTCTATTATTTTAGATGATACTTTATTAGATAATGAAATAATTCCTTTAATTAAAGAAAGCTATTCATATACCCTTAAAAAGAAAAAAATATATTGCTTGTGATATATCTTTTTTTATTATATAATTAATATGCAACCGTAAATTCCGTATATTAAAGTAACATAAAATATAAAGGAAGGTATATAATGTATTATAATAAAAGTATCGAAGAAATAGAAAAAGAATTAAAAACCAGTAATGAAGGTTTAAGTTTTAAAGAAGTAGCTAATCGTCAAAAAAAATATGGTAAAAATATATTACCTAAAAAGAACGCTCCGAAATTAATAACTATATTTTTAAATCAATTTAAAGATCCTATGATAATTTTATTATTATTTGCCATAATTGTTTCATTTATTACTAAAGAATATGCCAATGCTATAAGTATAATTTTTATAGTTTTAGTTGATGCTATCATGGGAACTTATGAAGAAAATAAAGCTAATCATACTGCTGAATCTCTAAATCAATTAATAATTACTAAATCTAAAGTAATTAGAGCAAAAGAAATAACTATGATTGATGCTGAAGATTTAACTATAGGTGATTATGTTATTTTAGAATCCGGAGATAAAATAAGTGCTGATATGCGTCTAGTAGAAGCTTATAATTTTACTGTTGATGAATCTGTTCTTACCGGGGAAAGTGTTAATGTAATAAAAAATAGTAAGATAATCAATCAAAAGAATGTTATTATTCCTGAACAAACCAATATGCTTTTTTCGGGAACAACTGTTACCTCAGGAAGAGCCAAAGCTATAGTCGTGGGTATAGGTCTTAATACTGAAATCGGTAAAATCGCGGATAGTATTAATAATGTCGAAGAAGAAAAATCGCCACTAACTATTAGAGTTGAAAAACTATCTAAACAAATAAGCCTTTTAGTATTAATCATCTCTATTGTAATAGGTATTTTATTAATTATTAAAGATGTGCCATATCATGAAATATTGTTATCAGTAATAGCCCTAGCCGTATCTATAATGCCTGAAGGCTTACCACTAGCTTTAACGATGGCACTTACTATTTCCTCAAATAAAATGGCTAAACAAAATGTAATAGTTCGTACTTTAAAATCCGCGGAATCTTTAGGTAGTTGTACTGTTATTGCTAGTGATAAAACAGGGACTTTAACGCTGAATGAACAAATGGCAAAAATAATTCTTTTACCCAATAATAGTTCCTATAATATTCTTCCTTCTGGTTTAGATAATAAAGATCAAACTAAAGATTTACAATTAGCTAAAGATTTAGCTTTATTAGGCGTTATAAACAATGAGGCAACTATTACTGAAGATCGTAAATTAGGAGATTCAATCGATATTGCATTTAAAGTCTTAGGTAAAAAATTAAAGGTAGATACTCGCGAAATAAAGTGTTTAGATATTATTCCTTATGAATCCGAAAATAAATATTCAGCGGTATTTTATGAACAAGATGGTCAAAGATATTGTACTGTAAAAGGTTCTATTGAAGTAGTTAAAAGCTTTTGTAAAAATATTAATTTAGTAGATGATAATAAAAACTTTACTTTAGTCGATAATCAAAATGCCGAATTATCTAAAAATGGGTACCGAGTAATAGCGCTTGCTAGTGGTAAAGTTTCTGATAAAAATATTTATACTACAGATGATATAAAAAATTTAACTTTTATGGGTATGGTAGGTTTTATAGATCCTATTCGTAAAGAAGCCATACCAGCTATAAAAGCTTGTCATAATGCCGGAATTAAAGTATTAATGATAACCGGGGATAATCCTTTAACTGCTTTATCTATTGCTAAAGATTTAGAACTGGCTCATGATCCTAAAGAAGTTACTACTGGCCTAGAATTAGATAAAGAATATCAGAAAGGCTTAGCTAACTTTGATAATTATATTAAAGATAAAATAGTTTTTGCCCGCGTAACTTCTATTCAAAAATTGCAAATTATTGAATCCCTAAAACGTCAGGGCCATTATACAGCTGTTACAGGTGATGGAGTAAATGATGCACCTGCTCTAAAAACTGCTAATATTGGTATAGCCATGGGAAGTGGCACTGATATAGCTCGTGAAACAGCTGATATGATAATCAGTGATGATAATTTTAAATCTATTGTAAGTGGTATTAAAGAAGGACGTATAGCTTATGCTAATATTCGCAAAATTATTCTCTTTTTAATATCTTGTGGTGTATCCGAAGTTTTATTATTCTTATTAGCTATGCTATTTAATTTACCAATCCCCCTTATTGCTATTCAATTATTGTGGATTAATGTTGTAACTGATGGCCTTCAAGATTTTGCTTTATCTTTTGAAAAAGGGGAAGAAGATATTCTTAATGAAAAAGTAAGAAATCCAAAAGAATCCATATTTAATAAAGAATTAATTCAAGAAATATTTGTTTCAGGAACTATTATTGGTTTAATCTTATTTATAGTGTGGTATATATTATTAAACGTTTATAATTTAGACTTAATCATTGCTAGAGGCTATATTATGACACTACTAGTATTTATTCAAAATATCCATATATTTAATTGTCGAAGTGAACATAAATCAGCTTTTAAAACTCCACTTTTCTCAAATAAATTAATTGCTCTATCTTTTATTAGTTCCATAGTATTACAAATAATTATAATTAGAACAACTTTTTTCTCTAAGATTTTCCAAGTAGGAATTATCCCTATTAAAAATTTAATATACTTATTTATAATATCTTTATCAATTATTGTAATTATGGAAATTTATAAAAAAATAAATAATACAATAAAAAAATTAATTTAAATTAGGAGGTATTAAATTAATGAAAAAGTTATGGAATAAAATGTTTGCCAGACAAAATAAAACCGCGGCCATTGTTTACTTTATATTAAGATTATTAATAATATTATGTTTAGTAAGACAAATAATGCTTAAAAATATTAATAATGCTATTTTATGTGTTGTTTCTCTTATATTGTTATTCTTACCAATCTTTTTATCTAAAAAATTTAAATTAGATATTCCAGTCGCATTAGAAGTAAGTATTTATCTATTTATTTTTTCCGCGGAAATATTAGGAGAAATCAATAACTTTTTTGGAGAAGTTCCTTATTGGGATACTATTCTTCATACAATAAATGGATTCTTAAGTGCTAGTTTAGGTTTTTCTCTAGTTTATATTTTAAATGAAAACGACGATAGTATTAACTTATCCCCATTCTTTGTTTCTTTAGTTGCTTTTTGCTTTTCCATGACTATTGGAGCTATTTGGGAAATATATGAATATAGTGTTGATGTTTTACTAGGCACAGATATGCAAAAAGATGAATTTATAGATAATATTAAAACTGTTGAATTAAATCCTAAAAAAGAAAATGTTGCTATTACCGTAGATAATATTAGCTATACTATTTTATATGATGATAAAGATCAAGAAATAGTTAAACTAGATAAATATTTAGATGTTGGCCTTCATGATACTATGGGAGATTTAATTGTTAATTTTATTGGCGCGGTCACTTATAGTATTTTTGGTTATTTGTATATTAAAAATAAAGATAAATATAAACTAGCGGGTATGTTTGTCACTAAAAAAATTAGAGAATAATTGCAAAAATAGGCCAAAAGGCCTTTTTTCATCCAAAAAGCAACTAAGATTATCATAAAAACAACTAAAAAGTGATAGTTTGCAACCAGTAGAAATTATAAAATATAGCCAGAAAGGAGAAAAAATGAATAATAATTTTGCTGAAAATTTAAAAAAAGTCCGTAAAGATAATAATCTATCTCAAGAACAACTTGCCGAAGAATTAGGCGTATCTCGTCAAGCTATATCAAAATGGGAATCCGCTTTAGCCTATCCTGAAATGGATAAAATAATCGCTTTATGTGATAAATTTAACTTAAATATTGATGATTTACTTCATAAAGATATAAAGGAAGTTAAAGGCGAAGAAGAAACCAAAAATAATTTAAATAAATATATTGATGATTTTTTAAAATTTATTACTGATACTTTAAATTTCTTTTGTAGTATGAATTTTAAAAGTAAAATAAAATGTTTATTTGAACAAACGATAATAATCATTATCTTAATTATTTTATCAACCCTTTTTTATTATTATGCTAATCATATTTTAATCGGTATAATCTCTTTTTTACCACTTAAAATTAGTCATATTTTAAAATCTATCTTTGATGGTATAATTTTCTTTATTTTAGGATTAATATCATTAATTGTATTTGTTCATATTTTTAAAACTAGATACTTAAACTATTATGAAAATTTTAAAAAAACTATGGATATACCCCAAAATGATATTAAAGAACCTACTCCTAAAATTGATGTAAAATCTGAAAATAGTAAAATAATTATTAGAGATCCTGAAACTAGTGAATATAGCTTTATTAAAGGTTTATTTAAATTTATTATCATTATTATAAAAATATTTGCAGCCTTTTTCTTATGTGGCTTATGCTTAAGCTTAATATGTTTATTTTGTGGTTTAATTTTAACTTTTTTAATCTGGAAAACTGGTTTATTCTTTATAGGATTACTAAGTTTAATTATATCTTTATCTAGTATCAATATTATTGTAATCTTAATAATTCTAAACTTTATTTTTAATCGAAAATCATCAAAGAAAAGAATGATTTGGTCATTTATTATTTCATTAATAATTTTAGGTATTAGTCTTGGTTTAATCTTAATAGGTTCATTAAATTTTAATATTGTTAAAACCGATAATCTTAAAACTAAAACTATTGAATATAATATGCAAGATGATTTATTTTTTGAAGCCTATAAAAATATTGAATATATAGCAAAAGATATTGATAATATTGAAATAGAATATCAAATTTATAATCTATGTGAATTAAAACCAGAACAAATTTCTAATCATGCTATTTATTTAGAAACAAAATGTTCTAATTATCCTCTTTTAATTAAAGATGTTATTAATAATCTAAATCATCAAAAAATATTAGATATAAACTACGATTATCAAAATATTAAAATATATGCATCACCCCAAAATATTTTAAAATTACAACAAAATGCTCAAGATTATTATCACAAATTAGAAGAATATAACGATGAAATAACTAATTATGAAAACATTATAAATGAATATAATAACCAAATAAATTCCTATGAAGATACTATAAATAAATTAACTTTCCAATTAGAAAATTGCCAAGAACGATAAAAAAACATTTGCAAAAAAATAAAAAAAATAGTATAATTTATAAAGTCTGATCCAGCAATATGCGTAAAAACAAGACCAAGTTTTACGCATATTTTTTTGCTCTAAAATGCTGATCAAAAAAGGAGGAAATAAAATGGAAAATCAAAAAAATAATAAATTTTTAGGGGAAGAAAAAATTTCTAAACTATTATTAAAATTTTCAATTCCCTGTATTTTATCTCTACTAATTAGTTCTTTATATAATATAGTAGATCAAATATTTATTGGTCATAGTTCTTTAGGCTATCTTGGAAATGCGGCGACTGGAATAGTATATCCCATTACTATTATTGCTGTTGCTTTTGCTTGGTGTTTTGGTGATGGCTCTGCAGCTTATTTATCTTTATGTCAAGGAAGAAATGATACTAAAAATGCTCATAAAGCAATCGGTAATAGTATATTAGCAACATTCGTTACCAGTATTCTATTCCTTATATTAGGCTATCTTTTTAAAGATAATTTATTATATCTTTTTGGAGCTAGTTCTAAAAGTATCAAATTAGCTAGTGATTATTATCTAATTATTTTAATGGGTATTCCTATATATATGTTAGGAAATAGTATGAATGCTGTCATTAGAGCGGATGGCTCTCCTAAAATTTCCATGTTAGCAACAGCGCTAGGAGCTATTACAAATATTATTCTAGATCCGATTTTTATCTTTGGCTTAAATTGGGGAATAAAAGGTGCCGCATACGCTACTGTAATTGGTCAAATAGCTACCTTAATTATTTCAATTATTTATTATACCAAAACTAAAACTTTTAAATTATATAAAGATAGTTTTAAAATTAATATTAATATTTTTAAAAATGTTATTAAATTAGGTATTTCTACCTTTATTACTCAAATTAGTATTGTTATTATTTCTTTAGTATGTAATATTATGCTTGCTAAATATGGAGCTAAAAGTAAATATGGTGCAGATATACCTATCGCCGTTATCGGTATTACTATGAAAGTTTTTTCTATTGTTATTAATATTATTGTAGGTATCATTTTAGGTGCCCAACCAATACTAGGATATAATTATGGTGCTAAAAATATTGACCGTGTAAAAGAAGTATTTAAAAAAGTTGTTATTGCCTCAACTATTGTGGGAATAATATCTACAATTATTTTTGAATTAAAACCGGAAGTTATAATAAGTATCTTTGGCTCTAATGAACCACTATATCTTGAATTTGCTACTTTGACTTTTAGATTATTTTTAATGTTAGTTACTTTCACTTGTTTAATCAAAATGAGTTCTATTTTCTTTCAAGCAGTCGGAGAACCCACTAATTCAGCTATAGTATCTCTTGCTAGAGATTTAGTTTTCTTTGTTCCTCTAGTTATAATATTACCTATATTTATGGGAATAAAAGGGGTTTTAATCGCATCACCTATTGCTGACTTTTTAGGAATAATAATTACCACCTTTTTAGTAATTAAATTCTTTAAACAAATAGAAACTATAAAAGAACCTGTTAATAATGAAGTATATTTAAAACCATCTAATCCGGGAGTTATCATAACTATAGCAAGAGAACATGGCACCCAAGGAAAAGCTATTGGCCAATTAATTGCCGAAAAATTAAATATTCCTTACTATTATAAAGAAATGACTGCACTAGCTGCTAAAGAAAGTGGCTTAGATAAAGAATTTATTTCCAAAATTAATAGTGGTAAAGACCTTTTACATGATTTATATTTAACATCTAAGCCAGTTAAATATGCTATAATTGCTCAAGAAAAAGTTCTTAAAAAGATTGCCAATCAAGGCTCATGTGTTTTAGTTGGTCGTGCCGCTGATTATGTATTAAGAGATAATCCTAATGTCATAAAAATATTTATCTATGCTTCAAAAGAATATCGCATTAAAAATATTATGCAAATGTATCAAGATAGCTATGAAGATGCCTCAAAAAATCTTGAACGATCTGATAGAAATAGAGCTGCTTACTATGAAATGATTTCTGGCCAAAAATGGGCTAATCCTGAGAATTATGATTTATGTCTTGATGCTAAATTAGGCAAAGAAAAAACCGCTGAAATTATCTGCGATTATATTAATAAAATTTCTAAAGATTAATTATTTTTTATCATCTCCATTTTTAAAGTAATTCATAATCTTTTTTTGATTTTTTAAAACTTCATTTAATTGATCATATAATTGCTCTAAAATAAGTTCACTTTTTAAATCAGTTCGATAATCATTTTTATTACGAATAGTATCTTTTTTAGCTTGACGATTTTGGCTCATCATAATAATAGGCGCTTGTAAAGCAGCTAAACAAGAAAGTAAGAGATTTAATAAAATAAAAGGATATGGATCTACCGCTTTAAATAAAATAACTCCATTTAAAATAATCCAAAATAAAAGAAATAAACTAAATCCAATTATAAAACTCCAACTACCTGCAATCGCTGATAATTTATCTGCCACTTTATCTCCAAAAGTCATTTTTTCATCAATTTCTTTATCAACATCTAATGATATTGGCATATCTACTAAAAGATTAATGATCTCCTCTTCATCTTTTTGATCCAAATTTTGATTTAAAAGCATTTTTACAATGTCTTTTTTCTTTTTTTCCATAATATCTTCCTCAATTCTTCTTTAAGTATAACACTTTCTCATTTAAAAGTATATTATTTGTACACCAACAAATTTTTTTCATTTAATTTATTTTACTCATATTGCAATAAAATATTTGTTGTACTATAATAACAATATAATGGAGTAGAGTGTATGAAATTAAGATATATAATACCTATTTTTATTTTGATTTTTATTATTGTTTTAATAAATTTATACCCAAAAAATGTTGAGGCAAATAACCGCTTTAATGTTGAACTTCATGGAAACTCATCCGATACAGATGGTGGTACCTTAACTGAGTATTGGGTATATGTTGAACTAGATGGCGTTACCCGTTTTAACTATAGTGAATTTAAGGTTAATTTAACTAATTTAACCATTAAAAGTGTTGAAAGTCTAAATGGTTTTACTTTATTAAAACGCGATGATGCCAATACAACTTATAGCTTTGGTTCTAATACAACTTATACTACTAATGATAATAATAAGTTATATTTTGCTAAAATAGTTGCGAAAAAAATCAATAATCATGAAACATGCCATTTAACAATCGAACCTAGTACGTATAAAGTTTTAAAAACTAATAATTTTGGTTTAGATAAAGAAGCTAGAATAAATAATGAAAGAGTTACAACAGTTCATCGTGGGGAAGAATTTGATTATTATATTACTGTTAAACCTGATCTTGAAATTGAAAGTGATGAAGTTACTATAACTGATGAAATTCCTAAAGAACTAGAAATATTAAGAGTAAATGATGGAGGAAGCCATGATGGGCAAAACGTCACTTGGAATTTAGGCACCTTCAAACCAAATGATCCGGATAAAACTGTAAGTGTTCATGTAAAAGCTAAAGAAGATATTGAAGGAAGGATCACTAATAAGGCTGTTTTACACGTAAAAGATAAAACTATTGAAGATACATATCCCGTAGATGTAGTTTATTCAGATATTATAATTACTAAAACCGCTAATAAAACAAGCCTATCTAGTAATGAACAATTTTACTATAACATAATAGTTCAAAATTTAGGAACTGGAGATAGTAAAGAAGTCACGGTAGAAGATACATTAAATGAAAATTTAGAATTTATTAGCTCTGATCAAAATTATACCACTGAAGGTAATAAATATATTTTTAAAATTGGTGTAGTCGAAGCCGGTCGTAGTAAAAGTATTAGAATTAATGTCCGAGTAAAACCAAATTGTAAGGTTGGAACTATCCCTAATACCGCGATTGCCCAAGAACCAGATGAACCACCAATCGATGATGATGAAGAAGTAAAAGTTTTAACTCCTAATCTAGCTATTGAAAAAACAGTAAATATCAATAAATTAAAAAAAGGTGATCAATTTTATTATCAATTAAAAGTAACTAATAAAGGGGAAGGTACAGCTATAAATGTCTTGGTAAAAGATACTATTAGTGATAATTTTGAAATAGTAAGAGTAAGTGAAGGAAACTATAGTGGTAATGATTTTTCCATAACTTATCCCTCCCTTCAAGCTAATGAAAGTAAAACAATAACTATATATGTAAAAGTAAAAAATAACTCTAAATTAGGTACTATTCCTAATACAGCGACCGCTAAAGCCGATAATAATGATGAAGTAAGTGATAATGAACCAGTTGAAGTTGTAGAATCAAATGTTAGTATTAAAAAACAAGCTGATAAAGCCATTGTAAAACCAGGCGAACAAGTTACTTATACCATTACTGTTACTAATAATGGTGATGGTGATGCTAAATCTGTCTTAGTTAAAGATGTTATAGATAGTCATTTAGAAATTATTGATAGTGCAAATGCTAATCGCCAAGGAAATACTTTATCTTGGACCATCGATACCCTAGCTCCTAAAGCTCAAGTGCAATATGTAATAAAAGTTAAAGTTAAAGAAGACATAAAAGAAAGCCTAACTATTCCTAATATTGCCACCGTTAAAGAACCAGGAAAAGAAGAAGTAGAAGATGAAGTAGATGTAGAGGTTAAAGTTCCAAAATTTACTATTACTAAATATGCCATCAAAAATAAACCAACAAAGATTATGAATACCCCATATCCTGATAGTTCTCTTGATTTAAAGGCTGTAAAACCCAGTGAACAATTTGTTTATGAAATAAAAGTTACTAACATTAGCGATATAGATGGTGGTCCTATTACTATAACTGATAAAATAAATGATTTATTAACTATTATTGATGCCGATACAGGAAGTGTTAATGGCCAAACTATTTCATGGACTATTGATAATTTAGCTTCTAAAGCTAGTCAAACATTTTATGTTACTGTCGAGGTCGCAAGCCATGCCCAAAATGGAACAACTATACCTAATACTGCCGTATTAACCTATAAAGATACTACTACTGAAGATAGTGATGATGTTTTAGTCGTAGATTCTAATGTTTATATCCATAAAGAAGCTAGTGTTAAAAAAGTCAAAAAAAATGATACTTTCTATTATACACTAACAATAGGTAATACCAGTGATATAGTTGCTAATAATTTAACTATAACCGATGAAATACCTGATAAATTAACCTTTGAAAGAATAGAAACTTCAAGCGATGTTACTTCAAGCTTAGAACAAAATACTTTAAAAATTAATATTAATTCTTTAGCTAAAAATGAAACAATAACTATTAAAGTTTATGTCACAGTAAAATCCAATGTTGAAAAAGATGAAATAATAAAAAATGTTGCAGTCTTAACCTATGAAGATAAACATTTAGAAGATGATGAAGAAGTAAAAGTAATTGATACAGATATTAAAGTAGTAAAAACTTCAAGTATAGAAGATGCTTTAAATAATCAAGAATATTATTATACTATAACTGTTACTAATAAAGGTGAAGCTGATGCTAAAGATTTAACTGTTGTAGATACCTTTGATAGTCACTTAGAAATAATCGATAGTAATGATGGTAAAGTTGAAAATAATACTATAACTTGGAATATTAAAGAATTAAAATCCCAAAGTAGTGTTACTTACAAAATAAAAGTTAAAGTTGATAATGCTAATCCAGGTGAAATAATTGACAATAAAGTTGTAGTTAATGAACCTGATAAACCACCAGTTGAAGATGAAGTAGAAGTTCATATAAAAGAAGGCAAAGTTAGTATTGAGAAATTTGTTAGTAAAGAAGAAGTTGAAAAGAAAAGAGAATTTAACTACACTTTAAAAGTTACTAATGAAAGTGATTTTGCTCTTGAAAATGTTTTAGTCACAGATATTATTGATTCCAACTTAACTATTGTTACCGCTGATGGTCAAATAGAAGGAAATAAAATTTCCTGGACTTTTGATTTAGAAGAGAATGAAACTAAAGAGTTAACTATTACTGTATATGTTAATGAAGATTGCATTGTTGATACCATCCCTAATATTGCTGAAGTTACCTATGAAGAAAATAGTTATCCAAGTAATGAAGTAATAGTAAAAATAGTTGATGTTGTAAATCCTCAAACAGGAAATATTATAAGCTATATTGCTATCTTTACTGGAGCAATTTCTAGCCTTTTCATCTTTAGAAATATTCATCATCGTAAAATATATAAAATTTAAAACCACAATTTATGTGGTTTTCTTTATTTTAAATCAAATCCATCTTTAAAAGCATCACCAACTCTTTGCGTTACTTTATAATAACCATGAGTATAAGGATCAAAGGCAATAGCTTCTAATTTAGTAATATCAACATGATCATCACTCATAATATCTTCATCAGCACTTACATTAACTACTTCACCAATTACTCCGTAGCTGTACTTATCATTTTGAAAATCTAAAAATTTGCATTCCATACAAATAGGAAATTCATTAATTATAGGTGCATCTACCATCGTTGATTTAACTGCACTAAGCCCACTTTTTGCAAATTTATCAATTTCTTTGTTTCCTGATACTACTCCAAAATAATCTGCTTCCTTAACATGCTTAGCATTGGCAATACTTACTGTAAAAGCTTTTCTTTTTTTAATATTTTGAACAGTCTTATGAGTATCACTTAAATTTAATAATACTTGATTTCTCTCAAGCATTGTTCCCCATGCAGCGTTCATTACATTAACACTTCCATCATCATTGTATGTGGCAATCATTAAAACAGGCATAGGAAAGATTGCCTCAGTTGTTTTTATATTTTTTTTCATAAATTTTATTCCTTTCTACCATAATTATAACATAAATATAATATTTAGAATTATTTTTTAAAATTGTAACTTAGAAGTAACTTTAAATATAGTATAATAAAATACATAAGGAGGAAATTTTATATGGAAATATTAAAAGTTGAGAACTTAACTAAAATATATGGTAAAAACTCTACTAAAGTAGTCGCCCTAGATAATGTGTCTTTTAGTGTGGAAAAAGGGGAATTTGTTGCCATAGTCGGAGCTTCTGGATCCGGGAAATCAACACTTCTCCATTTAATCGGGGGAGTAGATCGCCCAACAAGTGGCAAAGTATATATTGATAATCAAGATATATTTAATTTTGATGATGATAAATTAGCTATATTTAGACGTCGTCAAATAGGTTTAATCTATCAATTTTATAATTTAATACCTATATTAAATGTTGAAGAAAATATAACTCTACCTTTAGCCTTAGATAATCGTAAAATTAATAAAGCAGATTTAAATAATATGTTAGATTTATTAGGCTTAACTAATCGTCGCACGCATTTACCTCATGAATTATCTGGTGGTCAACAACAAAGAACTAGTATTGGTCGTGCTCTAATTACTAATCCTACCATTATTTTAGCCGATGAACCAACCGGAAATCTAGATAGTAAATCAAGTGATGAAATAGTGGCATTATTAAAGAAATCTAATAAGGAATTAAAACAAACCATTATTATGATAACCCATAATTTAGAAATAGCTAAAGAGGCGGATCGCATAATAATGCTTGAAGATGGCAAAATAATTAAGGAGAGTTAACATGAACTTACTAAATAAATTAACCATCAAAAACTTAAAATTAAATAAAAAAAGAACCATTGTTACCATAATTGGTATAATGCTTTCTGTTGCTTTAATTACCGCGGTTGCCTCTATTTATGCTAGTGGTATTAAATCTTTAATTAATTTTGAAATATATGAAAAAGGCAATTTTCATGTGGCTTTTTATGATGTCCCTACTAATGAATTAAATGTTTTTCAAAATAATCGGGGAATAGAGAACTTAAATATAACTCAAAATATAGGTTATGCTAAAATTAATTCTCAAAATGAAGCTAAACCTTATGCCTATTTAAAAGCTTTTACTAAAAGTTCTTTAGAAAATTTATCTATTAGACTTATCGAAGGAAGATTACCTAGTAATCCAAATGAAATAGTTATTCCTACTCATTTAAAAACTAATGGTAGATTAACCCTTAATATTGGTGATAGTATTACTCTTAATGTAGGCAAAAGAATTAGTTTAACTGATAATATAGAATTAGATCAAGGTAGTCCTTATCAAGATACTGGTGAAGATATAATAAATTCAACTTCTAAAACTTATAAAATAGTGGGAATTATTGAACGCCCAGCTACTAATATTGAAAGTTATTCAGCTCCAGGTTATACTTTTATAACTTATCTTAATGAAAATAATTTAACCAATAAAGTTGATATTTATGCTCGATATACTAAAGATGGTGCTAAAAATGCTTATAAATTTACCGCAGGTATTTTAGGAGTTAATGCCGATTTATTTGAAAAAAATTATAAAGGTACAGGCACTATCGAAGAAATAAAGAAATATCGTAAAGAAGAATTACCTAAGAAAAAATATGAAATTGATATAAATAGCTATTTAATCAATTTAGAAACAAACCCTCTAAACATGAATACAACTGGAGAATTAGGAATTGTTGTTTTAATAGTCATGGGTATAATTATTTTTACTTCTGTTTTCTGTATCAAAAATAGTTTTGATATATCAATAACTGAAAAAATAAAACAATATGGTATATTAAAAAGTATAGGCGCAACCAAAAAACAAATTAAGAAAAATGTTTTTTATGAAGCTACAATTTTAGGACTTATTGGTATACCTTTGGGTATAGCATCAGGTTTAATTGCCGCTTATATCTTAATTATTGTTAGTAATTATTTTCTAAGAGATAGTATAGCTATCGGCTTAAGTCTAGAATTTGCTTTTTCAATCATCGCCATTATTGTAGCAATTATCTTAGGAATAGTAACTATTTATTTATCAGCCTTAAGAAGTGCCAAAAGAACTTCTAAAATATCTCCTATAACATCAATTAGAAATAGTGCTAATATTAAAATAAATCCCAAGAAAATTAAATCCCCAAAATTTATTAAAAAAATCTTTGGCATGGGCGGAGAAATATCTTATAAAAATTTAAAAAGAAATAAGAAAAAGTATCGCACCACTGTAATTTCTCTTGTTGTATCCGTTTTTGTTTTTATTGCTTTATCCAGTTTTATGGATATGGCTTTTGAAGCCGTTGATAATGAATTAAAAATAGCCGAATATAA
The DNA here is from genome assembly GCA_947632455.1 of uncultured Bacilli bacterium. Lineage (GTDB taxonomy): Bacteria > Bacillota_I > Bacilli_A > RF39 > UBA660 > Caccenecus. The sequence goes on along the minus strand of CANRPK010000005.1, from coordinate 34,580 downwards.
TATCTCTTTATATACTACTAATTTAAATAAAGAAGAAAGTTATAATAAATATCTTGCTACCACTAAATTAGATAATATTGAAAACTATACCACATTAAGAGAGGTTGGTTTTAATTATAAAAATAGAAAACTAAATCCCGAATATATTGAATTTTTAAATTTAAACATAGATGAAGAAAAAAATATTTCTGAATATATTAGTATTTATGCTTTAGGAGATACGCAATATAAAAAATATTTAAAAGATTTAGGTTTAAATTATGAAGAATTTAAAGATAAAGGAATTATGATGGATTATATGAAAGTTGGTTATCAAAAATCTGATAATACTCAAAATAAAAAATCCAAAATGGTTTATAAAACTTTAAGATATACCGATTTTAAACCAGGAGATATCCTAAAAGGTACTTTAGATACCGAAAAAGATTTTCAAATTGAAATTGGCTATATTACTGATAAAAAACCTTTTGGTCTAAAAAATTATCAAACTACTTATTTAGTTGTAAGTGAAGAATTATTTAATCAAATATCTAATAGTGAACATAATATTTTAACAATATTTTATAAATCTAATAATGCGACCAAATTACAAGATGATATTGATGAATTATTAAAAGGAGAAAATTATAATTTAAATAATATGGAAGAAAATGTTAAAATTATGAATAATTTATATACATTAATAGGTATATTCTTATATGGCTTTATTATTGTTATTTCCCTAATTGGTATTACAAATATCTTTAATACTATTACAACTAATATGGAATTAAGACGTCAAGAATTTGCTATGTTAAAATCTGTAGGTATGACAACTCCGGAATTTAATCGAATGATAAGACTTGAAACCTTCTTTATGGGCTTAAAAGCTTTAATGTTCGGTCTACCTATTGGTCTTGGTTTATCTTATTTAATTTATCACTTCTTAACTAAACCTTCAGGATTACCATATAAATTACCACTTCTTGGTATAGTTATTGCTATTGGCGCGGTCTTTATACTTATTTCCTTAATTATGAAATACTCTTTAACTAAAATTAATAAACAAAATACTTTAGAAACAATTCGTAATGAAAATATCTAAAAGAGCTTTATTTACCAAAAGCTCTCTTATTATGCTATAATAAATTAGAAAGGAATTACTTATGAATATACTTCTAATTGAAGATAATAGTTCAATTATTAAAGGCTTAACTTATTCTTTTACTAAAAATAATTATCATATTACTTCCAAAACCAGTATTAAAGATACTAAAAAATATATAGCTACTAAACCAAATATTGATTTAATAATTATAGATATTACATTACCTGATGGAGATGGTTTTGATTTATTTCAAAATACTATTAAATATTTAAATATTCCCACTATATTTTTAACTGCTAATGATGAAGAAGAAAGTATAGTAAAAGCTCTAAATGCTGGTGCAGAAGATTATCTTACTAAACCTTTTAGTGTTAAAGAATTAGAAGCTCGTGTTAATAAAATATTATTACGTAATATTAAAACTAGTATTATAAAAATTAAAGATATTACTTTTGATTTAGATAAATTAGTCTTAACTAAAAATAATATTCCCTTAGAATTAACACCTCTAGAATTAAAACTTATAAATCTTTTATTTTTAAATTTAAATAAAGTAGTAACCCGTAATACCATTTTAGATAAAATTTGGGAATGGACAGGTAATTATGTTGATGATCATACTATAACTGTTTATTTTAAAAGAATTAGATCCAAACTCGGTACAGATATAATTACTACAATTAAAGGAATGGGATATAGAATTGATGCATAATAAAACTAAATTAAAAAAATATTTAATAACTACCTTAATTATATCTTTAATTGCTATTTTACTTTTTCTTTGGCTAAATATCTTAGAATATCATACTTTAGTTAAAAACTATAATTATAAATTAGCAACTATTATTACCAAAGTTAAAGAAACAACTCCTAATATTACTGAAGCTGAATTAATGGAAATCATAAATAGTAAAACTAATCCAAATTTTAAATTATTCGCTAAATATGGTATTGATTTAAATACTACATCTTTAGTATTAGAAAATAATAATCTAACTATATCATTTATCATTTTAAATATTATTTTTTTAATAATCATCTTAACTTTATTTATAACAATTTTCTTAATCTATGATAATCATACTAGTCATAATCTTCGTGAATTAACTAAATATTTAGAAGAAATAAATAAAAGAAATTATAATTTAAACTTAGATTCTAATAGTGAAGATGAATTATCAATTTTAAAAAATGAAATATATAAAACAACCATTATGTTAAAAGAGCAAGCTGAATTATCTAAAAAAGAACAAAAATATTTAAAAAAATCTTTAGAAGATATATCTCATCAATTAAAAACTCCTTTAACTAGTATATTAGTTATGATAGATAATTTACTTGATGAAGAAAATATGGATTTAAATACTCGTAATGATTTTTTAAGAGATATTAAAAGACAATTAATAAATACTAATTTTCTTGTAAATACTCTTTTAAAATTATCTAAACTAGATGCTAAAACTATTGAATTTAATAATAAACCAATTCTTGTTAAAGATCTAATTAATGAAACTATCAAAAATGTATCTAGTTTAAGTGATTTAAAAAATATTACTATTAAAATAAAAGGGGATCCTAAAATTTATCTTACTTGCGATGCTAAATGGCAAATTGAAGCCTTAACTAATATTTTAAAAAATAGTTTAGAACATTCTTTTAATAAGTCTAATATAACTATTAATTATGAACAAAATAAAGTATATACTAAAATAACTATTGAAGATAATGGGGAAGGAATATCCAAAGAAGATCTTAAACATATCTTTGAACGTTTCTATCAAGCAAAGAATGCTAATCCCGATAGTATAGGAATAGGGCTTGCTTTAGCTAAAACAATTATTGAACAAAATAATGGTACAATATCTGTTTCATCTAATTCTAATGGTACAACTTTTAAAATAAAATATTTTAATTTGTAACAAAAGCAATATTCCTTAGTATTATTAATGAACGAGGTAATAAATATGGAGCCTAAATTTGAAGATGTATATAAAAAGTATTTTCCTAGTGTTTATCGTTATTTGTTAAGCCTTACTAAAAATAGTTCTTTAGCTGAAGAATTAACTGAAGAAACATTTTATAAAGCCTTAAAAAATATTAATAAGTATAATCCCAATTATCCTATGTTTTCTTGGCTTTGTACTATAGCGAAAAATACTTATTATACTATCTATCAAAAAGATAAAAAATTAGAACCATTAAATCTTGATTTAAAAACTAATGAAAAAGAAATAATCAATGATATTATAGCTAGTGAAACTAATAATGAATTATTACGGATTATTCATAATTTAGAAGAACCTTATAAAGAAGTATTTACTTTAAGATTTTATGGCGATTTATCTTTTAAACAAATTGGAAATATTTTTATAAAAACAGAAAGTTGGGCTCGTGTCACATATTATCGTTCAAAATTAAAAATAAAGGAGAAATTAGATGAAAAAGAATTGTAAAATAATTGAGGATTTATTACCATTATATCTTGATAATATAGTATCAAATGAAACTAAAACATTTGTTGAAGACCATTTAAAAGAATGTTCAAATTGTACTAAGTATTTAGAAGGGCTAACCTTTAATTTAAAAAAAAATAAAATTGATGAAGTAAATAGTTTTAAAAAATTTTTACATAAAATAAATTTTAAAATTATAAAAAATAGTTTAATAATCACATTATTATTAATTTTAATAATAGTCCCAACCTTATATTTTATCGGTAATGTTAAATTTACTCAAGACTACAACGAAAACATAGATATAGCTATAAGAGGCGAAAATAAAAAATGGAACTTCCAATTTTATTCACCCCTAGAAGGATATGGATATGCGACTTATCGTATAATCATGGAAAATGGTAAACCCGTAACATTAGTTTTTGTTACTTGGAAATATACCTTACAAGAATATTTTTCAACTAAAAAAGATTATCATGTTAGTAATGCCCCTGATCTTGATTATCAATCTATTGATTTAAATAATGAAATGCGCGTTTATTATACTAAAGAAAACTTACAAGAAATAAAAGGAGCTTTAAGTGAAGATTTAGATAAATATATTAAAAAATCTACCCTTATCTTTAAAAACGATAAAATAACTACTAATATGAAATGTACTCAAAATAATGAAGAAAAATTATATACTTTTACTTACTATAATTATAATGGTCAACTTTTATCTAGTACAGGTGATAATGCTATTTTAAAACATTTAGGTTATAAATATTATTCTGATAATATGGAATTTAAAGATATTTCACTAATTAGTGAGGATGCTCATGAATTAATTAATAAAATAAAAAATTATTATCAAGAAAATAAAGGAATATGTAGTATCGAAAATAAGGCTTAACCTTATTTTTTTTAAATTAGCAAAATAATCTTGAAATATATTCTAAAATAAAAGATAATAGTATTAATAAGAAAGAAGCGTTATCATGAAAAAAATATCTAAAGTAAAAAACATATTAAAATTTAATTTAAAACCCTTAATTGGCTTTGAAATCATATATAAACTATCCACATCTATAATTTTTATTCCCTTATTTTTAAGTATATTTAAATTAATTACTAAAGTAAGTGGTTATACTTATTTAACTTTTGAAAATATCTTTAACTTTTTACTTAACCCTTTAACTTTAATCTTTTTATTATTCTTAATATTAATTATGACATTTTATACCATCATAGATATTAGTACTATTATAATTATTTTAGATAGTTCATATGCTCAAAAGAAAATAACTATTAAAGAAGCCTTTATTTTATCATTAAAAAAATCTATTCAAGTATTTAAACCCCAAAATATTTTATTATCATTTCTCATTATGTTCTTAATACCATTCTTACATTTAGGTATATCATCAAGTTTTATTTCTACTATTTCTATCCCAGAATTTATCTTAGATTTTATTATGAATAATAATTTTTTATTAGCTATCTATATAATCTTAGTTATATTATTATGTTATTTATTATTTAAATGGTTATATGCTATACATTATTATGTCTTAGAAGATTGTGATTTTAAAGAAGCCCGTAAAAAGAGTACTAATTTAAGTAAAAAAAATAAATTTAAAGATTTTCTAAGTATTGTTATTACAGAATTAATAATATCTGCTATATACTTTTTATTCATTTTCTTAGGTATAGTTTTAATTCTTATCTTAACTAAAGTATTTAGTAAAACTAATCTTTTCAGTAATTTATCTATTACTATTATTTGGCTTTTAATTGCTTTATCATTTGTTGTATTAACCTTGCTTACTACACCTATATGTTACGCGATTATAAGTGTTTTATATTATCAACATAAACAAAAAAATAATGAAGAGATAAAACATCTTAAAATTAATGCTAAAGAAATAAAACAAGCTACTAAAAAATTTAATATTTTAAAATATAGTGTATGTTTCTTAATATTAGTTAGTTCTTTGTTATTCACTTATTCTCTTTTAAATGGTAAATATAATTTTAATATTGAATATTTACGAACTATGGAAGTCACCGCGCATCGTGGCGCATCTAAACTTTATCCTGAAAATACTATGGCTGCCTTTGTTGGAGCTAAACAATTAAATGCCGATTGGATTGAGCTTGATGTTCAACAAACTAAAGATGAAAAATTAATTGTTCTTCATGATACTAATTTCAAAAGAACCACGGGAGTAAATAAAAATTCTTGGCAAACAACCTATGAAGAAGTAGAAAAATTAGACGCCGGTAGTTTCTTTAGTTCAGAATTTAAAGGCGAAAAAATTCCTTTATTAGAAGAAGTTTTAGATTTTGCTAAAAAGAATAATATTAAACTAAATATTGAATTAAAACCTACTGGCCATGAAAAGAACTTTGAAGCATCTGTTGGCGAATTAATCAATAAATATGACTTTGCATCTAATTGTGTTATCACTTCTCAAGTATATGAAGTCCTAGAAAATGTTAAAGCTTATGATCCAAATCTAAAAACTGTTTATGTTATGTCACTAGCTTATGGAGATATCACCAGCCTAAAAGCCGCGGATAATTTTAGTATCGAAGCTTCTAGTGTAACTAAAACATTAGTAAATAAAGTTCATAATGCTGGTAAAGAATTATATGCTTGGACTGTTAATACTGAAAGTAGTATCAATGATATGATTGAGTTAAATGTCGATAATATTATTACTGATAATATTAGCTTAGCTAAAGATACTATATACTCTAGTAAAACAAGTAATATAATTCAAGAGTATGTTAAATTTATTAATAATCTTTTGAAATAACACTTATCCAAAAGTGTTTTTTTATATCTTGACATCTGTATATAATCTGTATATAATAAATATATACAGAAAGGCAATTTATGGAAATAATTATCAGTAATTCTAGTGGGGTAGCTATTTATGAACAAATAACTAGTCAAATAAAAAGTAAAATAATTTCGAAAGAATTAATGGAAGGAGAGCAACTTCCTTCAATTAGAACTTTAGCTAAAGATCTTCATTGTAGTGTCATCACTACTAAAAATGCTTATGAAGAATTAGAAAAAGAAGGTTTTGTTAAAACTATTCCCTCTAAAGGAATATATGTTGCTAAAATAAATCATGAAATAGCTAAAGAGGCCGAAATTAATAAATTAGAAAACTTATTAGATAATGCCATAAATTTTGCTAAAGTAAATAATATATCTAAAGATGATATTATAAAAATGCTAAATATTTTATACGAGGAGGACTAAATGGAAAATATATTAGAAGTAAAAAATTTAACTAAAACTTTTCCTGGCTTTGAATTAAAAAATGTCAGCTTTACTTTACCTAAAGGAATGATCATGGGAATTATTGGGGAAAATGGCTCAGGTAAAACTACGACTATCAAATCAATATTAAATATCTATACTAAATATAGTGGAGAAATTAAAATTTTTGGCTTAGATAATCACAAAAATGATAAAGAAATAAAAGAAAATATTGGAGTTGTTTTAGATGATATGTTTTTTCCGGAAATTCTTACACCAAATGATATAAATAATACCATGCAAGGTATTTATAAAAATTGGGATTCCAAAATGTTTAATGATTATTTAAAAGAATTTTCTTTAGCGCCTAATAAACAAATTAAAACTTTTTCTAAAGGTATGAGAAAAAAACTAGAAATAGCAACAGCCTTATCTCATCATCCTAAACTTTTAATATTAGATGAACCAACCTCAGGACTTGATCCAGTCGCAAGAGCCGAAGTAATTCAAATATTTCAAAGTATACTAGAAAAAGATGAATGTTCTATTTTACTTTCTAGTCATATTACCACGGATTTAGAACATATTGCTGATTATATAACTTTTATAAATAATGGCGAAATTGTTTTATCAAAAACTACCAATGATTTATTAGATAATTATGGAATAGCAAAATGTACCAAAAATGAATTTAAAGATATTGCTAAACAAGATTATATTAAGTATAAAAAATCAAAATATGAATATGAGGTATTAGTTCCTAATAAAAAAGAATTTAAAACCAAATATAACATTTCTGTAATTGATAAAATAACTTTAGATGACCTTATGGTTTTAATGATTAAGGGGGAAGAATAATGATAGGATTTATTAAAAAAGATTTAGCCATGATTAAAAGTAATTTTAAATTACTAGGAGTATTAATTGTTATATATGCCATAATGGGTTTAATGGAAAAAATGGATATATCTTTTATCTTACCATTTATGTGTGTAATGATAATGATTTCTTCATTTAGTTATGATAACTATAATAAATGGGATGCTTATTCTATTTCACTTCCTAATGGCCGAAAAAATAGTGTAAAATCTAAATATATAACCACACTTCTAATGACTTTTATTGTTTCTATAATTACAACTATTTTATCTTTCATTATCTCTTATATAAATACCCAATCTATTAACTATGAACAAATATTAGTAACAATGTTTGGTACAGTATTTGGAACATTATTAGTTTTAACTATTATGTATCCAATTATTTATAAATTAGGGGTTGAAAAAGCGCGAATTGGTATCTTTTTAATAGTATTTGGTATAGTTATTATTGGTAGTTTACTTGCAAATTTTGTAGATTTATCAAATATTTTAAAAGCCCTTGCTTTTTTAGAAGATTATTTAATTATAATTTTAATATTAGTCGCGATTATTATGGTTTATGTATCTTATAAAATATCAGAAAAAATATATCTTAAAAAGGAATTCTAGCACCTAGCTATATTCTTTTTTTTATGTTATCATATATGTAGAAAGAGGGAAAGAAAATGAATAAAATTAAAAAAATAAGTATGTTAGTTATTATTAGTATTTTACTACTAACATCAGTGGGATGTGGTAAAACTAAAGAACAAAATATCGAGGGAACTTTACCTGAAATAATGGATAAACTTTATGAAGGATTAGATCCTGATAAAACACCATTAACTGAAAATATTGAATTAAATGATGATAATATTGCTAATTTTGTTGGAACTAGTTCTATTGACTATCAAGAAGCTCTTGCTCGTGAACCATTAATTGGCTCTATTGCTCACTCAACTGTTTTATTAAGAGCTAAAGATGATGCGGATTTAGAAAAAATTAAAGAGAGCATTAAACAAAATATTAATCCTCGTAAATGGATATGTGTTTGGGTAGAACCTGAAGATGTAATCATTAAAAATAAAGGTAATTTAATTATTGCAATAGTTATTAAAGATCAAGATATTCGTAATACTATTTCTAAAAATTTTGATAATCTATAAGGTTTAATATGGTCTTTTCCAGTATTTTATTTATCTTTTATTTTTTAACAGCTTTATTGCTTTTATATTTTGTTACTCCCAAAAAATATCGTAATATAGTTCTCTTGTTATTTAGTTTAATTTTCTATTTTTTAGGAGAACCTAAATATGTTATATATTTAATATTATCTTGTGTTATTAATTATTATTTAAGTATTATTATTGCTAAAAAAAATAAATCAAGTAAATTATTTTTAATAATAGGTTTAATCTATAATATAGGTATGTTAGTATATTTTAAATATACAACTTTTATATTAACTAACATTCATAATTTATTTAACTTAGATATACCTATCATTCATATTGCTCTTCCTATTGGTATAAGTTTTTATACTTTTCAAGCTCTATCTTATTTAATTGATGTTTATAATCATAAACATAAACCTGCTTCTAATATTATTGAATTTTCTTGTTATTTAACTTTATTTCCCCAATTAGTCGCGGGTCCTATCGTTCGTTTTACCGACATTAAAGAAGATTTAAAAAAATCAAGTACGACCCTTGAAGACTTTGCAAAAGGTATTAAAATATTTATAATCGGTTTAGCTAAGAAAGTTCTTTTAGCTAATGTTTTAGGTGAATTAATTTTAAAGTTAACCACTCAAACTATAATATCTTCCTGGTTAAAACCGATCTGTTATACATTACAAATTTATTTTGATTTTTCTGGTTATAGTGATATGGCTATCGGTTTAGGTTTAATGCTAGGTTATCATTTTCTTGCTAATTTTAATTATCCACTCATTGCTAATTCTATTACAGACTTTTGGCGAAGATGGCATATCTCTTTATCTAGTTGGTTTAGAGATTATGTCTATATTCCTTTAGGAGGTAATCGGGTTAATACATTAAAATGGTTAAGAAATATTTTAATTGTTTGGTTATTAACTGGTTTATGGCATGGAGCTAATTGGAACTTTGTTTTATGGGGCTTATATTTTGGTATATTATTAATAATTGAAAAATTATTTCTTGCTAAATATCTAACTAAATTTCATATTTTAAACCATCTATATACTTTAATTATTGTTATAATTAGTTTCCTAATCTTTAGTACTGATAATATATCTACAATATTTATAGAATTAAAAAATATGTTTTTCTTAAATAATATTCCATTTATAGATAAATCAACTATCTTTTATTTAAAAGATTATTTAATTCTAATTATTATAGCTATTATATGCGCTACCCCTATATTATCCAAATTATATACAAAATTACAAAATACTAAAATAGCTCCCATACTAAATATTATCGAACCCCTAACTTTAATCTTAGTGTTTATACTTAGTATTGCCTTTTTAATAGATGCATCATTTAATCCATTCTTATATTTTCGTTTTTAAGAGGTGTTTATGAAAAATAAATTTTTAATTATTAGTTTTCTTCTTATTATCTATGGTCTAACATTAATTGCTATTATTATGCCTGATAAAAAAATTAGTTATACAGAAAAAAGATATTTAAAAGAATTTCCTGAATTTAAATTAGATAGTGCTTATTCAGCCACTTTAGAAAGTTATCTTTTAGATCAATTTCCATTTCGTGATACTTTTCGGAGTATTAAAGCCTATTATAACTATAATCTTTTATTTAAAGAAGAAAATAATGATGTTATTCTATATCAAGATGGTATTTATAAAACTTTATATCCCACTAATTATAAATCATTAAATAACTATATAGATTACTTAAGTAAGATAAGTGCCAATTTTACATCTAATAATCATATTTATTTAGCTTTAATTCCTGATAAAAACTATTATATAACTAAAAAGAATTTCTTACAGTTAAATTATGAAGATATATATCAAGAAGTAATGTCCTTACCTTTTAAAAATATTGATCTTCGAAATACTTTAAATTTAGAAAGCTATTATTTAACTGATACTCACTGGCGTCAAGAAAAACTTCTTGATACTGCGAGTGTAATTGCTACTAGCATGGGAAATACTCCCATAACTATTAATCATACATATAATAAATATCCTAGCTTTAAAGGTGTATATTATCAAGAGGCCGCGATTAATTCACCTAAAGATACGCTAATATATTTAACTGATATATATACCCAAAATGCTAAAGTAGAATATTTAGAAAATCCTAAATTAACTAAAGTATATAATGAAGATAAATTAACCAGTTTTGATCCCTATGAAGTTTTCTTAGATGGAGCTAGTGCCTACATTGAAATTGAAAATCCTTTAAGTCAAAACTCTAAAGAATTAGTAATCTTCCGAGATTCCTTTGGAAGTAGTATTATACCATTATTAATTCCATATTATCAAAAGATTACAGTTATAGATAATCGTTATATTGGTTCTAAAAGTTTTCTAAATCTTATTACTTTTACTAATCAAGATATATTATTTTTAAATAGTACTTTATTAGTAAATGAAAGCTTTACACTTAAAAAATAACTTATATTATTTTTAAGTATCATTATTGACATTTATCTATATTTTATCTACAATAAAAATATAGAAAGAGGTACATATGAAATTAACTATTGATAGAATAATTGGCCTAATAGTAATTGTTATTTTACTAGGCACAAGTATTTTCTTTTATTTAAAAACCGAACATTTAGAAGATTATATTGATAATGAATTAGATTATCGCACTAATAATCCCCAAGAAAGTGGTTATATATCTAAAGAGGAAGCTTTAAATATTGTTTTAAATAATCTTGATATAGCCCAAACTGATTTATATGATTTAAGTATTGAACTTGATCATAAGTATAATACTACAGTATATGATATTGATTTTAAATATAATCGCTTAGAATATGATTATTATCTTAACGCTAAAACTGGCGAAATAATTAAATCATTCTCCGAAAGAGATTAAAAACAAGCGTTACTATGAAAAAAATTGATTTAAGTATTAGCTATTTTTTAACATTAATTATTTTAGAGTTATCAATTAAAGTAGTAGTAAAAGAACCTATATTTCAGTTAAGTACCATTAATATGGTAATCTTTTTAATGGCTGTTAGTATTATTTTAACCACTTTAACTAAAATATTTAAAAAAGAAAAAGTAAATAAAACTATCTATTTTATTATTTTATCTATTATAACTCTTTGGTTTAGTATCAATTATGTTTTAAAGAGTTATTTTGGCTTTTATCTTTCTTGGAGTGCTTTTAAATTAGCTGATCAAATTGGTAGCTTTGTCCAAAAAGGCGTAGGTGAAGTTTTAAAACGTTTGCCTATCTTAATTATTATTTTTATTCCTTTAATTTTAAATATAATTTTTCATAAAAAGCTAAATTTTACACAACAATCTTTAAAACGTTTTTTCCTAAATATATTATTATTTATTGTATTTGTAGGTACTTATCTGTTAAGTTTAAATATTCATAAAGAAGCAACATATTCGCCATATATTTTAACTTATGAAGTAAATGATGTTTCTCTTCATGTGGAAAACTTAGGAATTATCAACACTTTTTGGACCGATACCATAAGAACTATATTTGGCTTTAAAGACCAAATTGTCATTGGAAATTCTCCTGAACCTAATCGACCTGAACCAACCCCTGAAGAGCCAAAAGTATATACTTATAATAATTTAGATATTGATTTTGCTAGTTTAAAAGAAAATGAAACTAATTCTACCATTAAACAAATTCATGAATATATGCTAAATGAACCCGGAACTTTAAAAAATGAATATACCGGCATTTTTAAAGATAAAAATCTTATCTTATTTATGGCTGAAAGTTTTAATGAAATAGCGGTTAAAAAAGAATTAACCCCAACTTTATATGAATTAATCCATAGTGGTTTTGAATTTACTAATTTTTATACTCCAACTATATATAGTACTATTGGTGGTGAATTTCAAGAATTAACTGGCTTGTATGCCGCGGATTTAAGTGTTTTATCAAAATTTAGAGGGGGAAATATTTCTTTCCCAGAAGGAATAGCCACAAAATTTGCTTCGCTAAACTATCAAACTTTTGCCTATCATAATAATAGTTATAATTTTCAAAATCGTGATAGATATTTAAAAAGTTTAGGTTTTAATAATTATAAAGCCTGTTATAATGGCCTAGAAAAATTAATTAAGTGTAATACATGGCCTCAAAGTGATGTTGAAATGATTAATGCTACTTTAGATGATTATATTAATGAAGATAAATTTATGGTATTTTATGCGACTGTATCCGGGCATTCTGATTATGCCTTTTCATCTAATGCTATGGCATTAAAACATAAAGCTGAATATCAAAGTTTTAACTTACCATACTCTGAGGGACCAGCCTCTTATTTAGCCGCTCAAATGGAACTTGATCAAGCTTTAAAATTATTAATTGATAAATTAGAAGAAAAGGGTAGATTAGATGATACTGTTATAGCATTAGTCGGCGATCATTATCCTTATGAATTAAGTATTTCCGAAGTAAATGAAATAAGTGATTTTAAACGTGATATTAATGTTACAGTAAATAAAAGTAATTTTATCTTATGGAATAATAAAATGTCTAAAGTAACCATAGATAAAGTAGGTAGTCAAATAGATGTTATTCCTACTATATATAATGCTTTTGGTATAGACTATGATTCTCGTCTTTTTATTGGTAAAGATATCTTAAGTACCACGGAAGGTTTAGCAATATTTGATAATCGTAGTTGGGCTACTGATAAAGGAATATATTATGCCGCAACTAATAAGTTTGTCCCATCTACTACAGATGTTGATAATAATTATGTTAGACAAATGAACCAAATAGTTAATAATAAAATAACTATGAGTAAATTAATAATAAATAATAACTATTATAGTAAAGTATTTAAATAAAAAGAAGACCATTATAGTCTTCTAATTCTTTGCATGCCTTTTTCTAAAGTAGGAATAGAATAAGTAGCTTGTTCATTTTCATCTTGAGGATTTTCTAATTCTAATTTACTTAAATAGTAATTTGCAAATCCACCTACTTGTGAAATATCATATAATTCTTGTTCTGAAATACAAATAAAGTTTTGATTAATATAGTCATCTGTACGAATTGGATTTCTAAATTGAATATTAGTTTCAGTCATCGAAAATTGATATCCTGGAGCTTTAGAAAAATTCAAAAATGGATGCACTATAACTGGACAACCAGTACTTTTATAATAAAGAAAATCTATTACTGCTTGCACTGCCGGGCATTCTTCAGGTGTTAAATCTAAAAATTGTTTGTAATAGCCATATAAATAAGAATTATATTGTCCACTTCTAGTTAATTGATAAAATAAATTCCTTTGTTCTTCATTAGGAGACCAATCATAAGATATTGTTCTATCATAAAGATTGTTTATAATTGTATATCCATCAAAATATTTTGGTCCACCTTCATGACGACAAGTAGCTTTTATGATATTAAATTCTTCCATAGTTAAATTAAAATGCTCTAAAATCCAAGCTATTTTTTCTTCATTAGAAACAAGTATACTTTCATCTAAAACTAATTTTGTAATAGGTAAACCCCAATCATTATATATAGTAGGCTCTTCTATTTCTTGAATTTCATCAGTTATATCATCAGTTTGTTCAAGTACTTTTTCACTAGTAGTACCTAAAGTAGGATCATTAATATCTAAAATATAATATGCATTATCATCATCCATTATTGGTTCACTAGTTAAAATATCATCATTATACTCGGTTGGTTCACTAACATCTTGAGTATTAGCATTATCATCAAAAGCTTTAGCTAATGTAATCATTCGCTCTAAATCATAATGTCTTAAGTAGTAATGGGCATAAATCCTTGGTATTTCTTCATTATCTTTCTTTTTTGGTTTAGCTTCTAAAACATTAAATAAAATAAAAGATGCAAGTAAAATACTAGTGTTTTTTATTAAATTTTTTCTTTTAAATAAAATTGTAGGGTCCTTTTTATCTTTTAATTTTTTATTCATAAAGTATTTTTCCTTCCCAAACTTTTTATATTCTATAATAAATAATTAAATAAGTCAAATATTTATATCTAAATAAACTTTTATATGTTATAATACCTAAAGGAGTGATTTTATGGAATATAATAAAATAAAAGATGCTAGCAAAATTATCAGTAGTAGTCCTTATTTAGTTAAAAATCCAACTGCTTATAAAAATAAATGGTCTAGTTTATTTGGTAACAATAATCCTATTAACTTAGAACTAGGGATGGGCCGGGGAGATTTTATCATTAATATGGCTAAAGCTTATCCCAAATTTAATTTTATTGGTTTAGAAATATCAGATTCCCAAATGGTCATGGCTACTCAAAGATTAGTTAATCAAAATTTACCAAATCTAAAATTAATAAATGCCGATGCTAAAGACTTAGATAGTATCTTTGGTAAAGAGATAAATACTATTTATTTAACATTTTCTGAGCCTTGGCCTAAAAAAATAGATGAACGTAAAAGATTTACTCATGAAAGTTATTTAAAACTTTATGATAAAATATTTAAAAAACATAAACATATTATATTAAAAACTGATAATAAAGGTCTTTTTGCTTATTCCTTAGAAACATTATCACAATATTGGTATGTCTTTAATCGTGTAAGCTTAGATTTACATCATAATGAAATACCTATTCCCAATATTATGACTGACTTTGAAAAGAAATATTATGAAGAGGGTAGACCCATTTATTATTTAGATGCTTCTTTTAATGATTAAAAATAGTGTATGCTATTTTTTTTATTGTAATTTCAACCGCACCACTTTTAATAAATTAATTCTACATCATAAGAACACTTAAAGTCAAATATTTTTTTAGGCATAATATTAATCGCAAAACTTATATCATCTAAATAGATCTGTGGTACCATTTTCATTGAACTCCCTTTTGGTATAAATCTTCTTACCATTGCATTCATTCTTTCATTTGTTCCTCTTTGAAATGAACAATATGGATCACATTTATATAGTTTAACTCCTAGTTTTTTTGCAGTTAATCCTAAAGCATTAAATTCTAATCCATTGTCTACTGTTATTGATTTTACTTTTATTTCATTTTTTAATATGTAATTGTATATTAATTTATCTATATAGTATTCATTTTTATATTGAGCTTTTATTAACCATATTTTTCTTGTACATCTATCTACTATTGATATTATTGATTCATTCTCATTTCTTCTTCCTACTATGGAATCAATTTCTAAATGTCCTTTCTCATTTCTTTCTTCTATATATTTTGGTCTTAAGCTTATTGGTAAAACTGTTTTATTATCTAAATTCCATTGGAAATGTCTCATCATTCCACTTTTATTTTTTCCTCTTCTTTTTTTATAGCATAAATTCTCTTTTTGTAATTCTATTTTACCTTTGTTTATCCAATTATATACTTGTTTTATACTTGGGCATTTTATTCCTAAATACCTTTTTTTAAATTTATATATACATATTTCTATTGAACATGTTTTTCTATCATATTGACTATATAAATAATTCAAAAATATTTCATATCTTTTTATTATATCTATTTTTCTTTTTTTATATTTTCCTGCTTTATATCTTGATATTGTCGAATGACTTATTCCTAATATTTTTCCTACTTTTCTCATTGATAATCCTTGCTTTAGTAAAATATCAATTTCTACTTTCTTTTTTTCTGTTAATTGTGTATAATACATTTATGAGTTCCTCCTTGCCGGGTGGGGCTCTTTTATTATATCAAAAAACCACACCTTGTGGTGCGGTTGAAATTTCAATTTAGGAAAATAGTGTATGCTATTTTTTTATTTTCTTTACATATAATCTGCTTTATTTCATATTATAATGATGTTATAATTAATACGTGAAAGAGAGAGTTATATGAAAAAGAAAATAAATATTATTTTATTAATTATTGTAATTTTATTTATTACGATATTTATTGGTGTAAAAATATATAAAAATTATCAAATAAAACATGCTAAAGTTATTATTGAATTAAAAGAACCATTAGAAACAGAATTTTTAAGTAAAGTAAAAGTATCAGATTTTATTACCAACATAAATGGCAAAATAGTTGATGATTATGAAATAGATACTAAAACTATTGGTGCTAAAAAAATAAAATTCACTTATATTAACGATGATAATATTAAATTAAATAAAGAATATACCTTAACCATAAAAGATACTACTGCCCCAGTTGTATGGTTAGGAGGATCTTATTCTGTTAATAAAGGTAGTACCATTAATCTTTTAGAAAAAATAATGTGTGGTGATAACTATGATGCTAATCCTACATGTGAAATAATTGGCGATTATGATATGAATACCGCGGCTACTTATCCGTTAATTTTTAAAGCTACTGACCAAAGTGGTAATGTTACTGAAAAGAAATTTAATTTATATGTCAATGATCCTAAACCAAGTACAGGTTCATCAAAACCAAGTACTCCTAGTCCTAAAACTGAATTTAGTGATGTTATAGCTAATTATAAAAATGAAAATACAGAAATAGGTCTTGATATCTCTGAATTTCAAGGTGTCGTAGATTTTAATAAATTAAAAGAAGCTGGAGTAGAATTTGTAATCTTAAGAGCGGGTAGTACTAAAGGGATAAAAGGGGAATACTTTGTTGATAGTAAATTTCATGAAAATATTAAGAAAGCTAATGAAGCAAATATGCCAGTTGGAATATATTTTTATTCATATGCTAATAGTAAAGAAAAAGCTATAAAAGATGCTAAATGGTTATTAAAAGAAATAAAAGGATATAAAGTAGATTTACCTATCGCTTTTGACTGGGAAAATTGGAGCTTTTATAATGAATTTAATTTAAGCTTTTTTGGTTTAACAGATATGGCTAATTCTTTCTTAGATATTTTTAAAAAAGCTGGATATGAAGGAATGCTTTATAGTAGTAAAACTTATCTTGAAGAAATATGGTTAGATACTCCATATCCTGTTTGGTTAGCTCACTATACTAAACAAACATCTTATAAAGGAAACTATAGTTACTGGCAATTATGCAGTAATGGACATGTTGCTGGTATTAATGGTGATGTAGATATAGATATTCGTTATAAATAATGAATTAATACATACACTTTAATAGGTGATAAATATAAAAACAATCGGGATTATTTTAAGAAAATTTGCCGAAAATAATAAATTATTTCTTGGTACAAGACAAGATTTATTTAAGATATTAACCAAATTTAAAGTTAATATAATTGGTATACCCATTACTAGTTCGTATTCCAAAATAAAACAAGCCATCAATCTTTGTGATGGCCTTATTCTTCCTGGTGGAGACAATTATACTAAAAAGGATTTATTAATTACTAGATATTTATATGATCATGATATTCCTACATTAGGTATTTGTTTAGGCATGCAGCTTATGACTAAATGCTTAGATAATTGCCAAGAAAAAGATCTAGAAAACCATTATTGTAATAATAAATATGTTCATGAAGTTAAAATAAATAAAAATAGTCTTTTATTTAAAATTCTAAAAAAAGAAAATATTTGGGTAAATTCTCGGCATCATAGTTATATTCCTCATACTAAATTAAAAATAAATGCTATTTCCCAAGATATTATTGAAGGTATAGAGGCCCCAAATAAAAAATTCTATTTAGGCATACAATGGCATCCCGAAAGTTTAAATAACCAAAATAGTTATCGCTTATTTAAATATTTTATTCAAGTAATATAAAAAGTAACTTTTTAGTTACTTCTTTTCATAAAAACTTTTTATTGAAGTTAATATTCTATCTATATTTTCTTCTTTAAATGGTTTATTTAATACATCTAAAATAGGATAGGCAAAAGCTTTTTTTATTGTATCTTCAGTATCATCACCTGTAATAATTATAACGGGTATTTCTCCAAATAAATCATTATCTTTCATATAATCTAAAACTTCAAAACCATTTATTCCTGGCATATTTAAATCTAATATTAATGCATATATATCTTTATTTAAATTAGAAATAGCTTCTTCTCCATTATTAGCTCTAATTATTTTAAATTCATCACTAATATTCTTTTCAATAAAATTAAGCATAATATTTGAATCATCCGCGATAATTAATTTTTTTCGATTACTATCTTCTTCTAAATAATTATCCAATAGATTATATATTCTTAAAATAGTTGCTTTTAAAGAATTAAAATTGTTATCAATAAAATCTTTATTATTTTCTTTTCCTGCCATTTCATGTTTTAAAAATTCTTCTGCATCATCCATAAATCCTAAGTATTTTGCTTCACTCTTTGTACTATGAGCTAAAATACTATAATTATTAAAATCATTATTATTTTTATAATATTCTAAATTTTTAAGTTTTTCTTGTAAAGAGCATTTAAAATCTTTTAAACTTTCATTATAAGAATTTACATCTCCCCAAAATTCTAGAGCCTCATCCACATGTACATTATAGTTTTTTAATAAATCTAACTTTTCCATTTCAATACCTCCTTTATTTTAAAAACTTTTTTAAAACTTTATTTAATAAATATCTATCAATCGGTTTAGATAAATAATCATCAAAACCAGCATTTTTATATTTTTCATCAGTGCCTTCAATCGCATCCGCGGTTAAAGCTACCACCGGAACATTAAATCCTGGTATTTCTTTTAATTTATTTAAAGCCTCAATTCCATTCATCTTTGGCATCATAATATCCATTAATATTAAATCAAAAGTTTTACTTTGAGCAATTTCTAAAGCTTCCATTCCACTTTCCACCGATACAATATCAAAATTATAAGGTTTTAAGATTTGTTCGGCAACTTTTAAATTAATTTTAGAATCATCTACAATTAAAATCTTTTTATTTTCAAAAGCTTTATAATCTATTTCAATTTCTTCAGTTTTAACCTCAGGAATTTCCATACTTACAATTTCTTGTTCTAAGTAAATCCTAAAAGTAGATCCTTCACCAAATTTACTAAAAACATTAACTCTTCCCCCCATCATTTCTACTAAACTTTTCGTGATGGCAAGTCCTAAACCAGTTCCTTCAATCGTTGTATTTCGATCTTCATCAATTCTTTCAAATTTATTAAATAATTTCTCAATATTTTCTTTTTTAATTCCTCGACCTGTATCTTTAACCGATATATATAATAAACTAGTATTAGTATCCATTCTATTAATACAATTAACATTGAAATTAATTTCACCTTCATCAGTATATTTAGCCGCATTAGTTAAAAGATTTAAAATAATTTGTTTAAGTTTAGCTACATCACCCTTAAGTACTCCAGGTAAATCTTCAGAATAAGTATATTTAAATTGAATTGGTTTTTCGCCTATTCTTGGAATTACTAATTTACATAAAGAATTAAATACTTCTCTAGGATTATATTCTTTAGAAATAATTTCCATTTTATTAGCTTCTATCTTAGAAATATCTAAAATGCCATTAACTATCTCTAATAAATTATTTGAAGCATCAACTATATCTTTAGCAAATTCTTTAGTTTCATCATTTAAATCTTCCCGTTCTACTAAACATTCACTAAATCCTACAATCGCATTAAGTGGAGTTCTTATTTCATGAGACATATTAGATAGGAAATCAGTTTTAGCTTTATTCGCTTTTTCTGCTTGAGTTTTAGCCATATCTAATTGTTCAATCATTTTTACATCAGGATTTTCAATCGTAAAGTACATGATTACCATGACTAAAGCCATGACCGGATTAAATAATAATATTTGAGGATTAGCTGATTGAACTGAAGTTGAAATCATCATTAATATTAATAATATAATTATTGGCGTAAATTCTTTCCGATTTAATTTTTTTCTTGCTCTAATTAATTCAATTAACATAAAAACACATAAACTAATAATTAACGCTGCTGCAAACATTGTCGCTGGCCCTTGAGTATAACCAGTCGCACCATTATCTAATAAAATAAATTCTACAGGTAATAATAAAATAATAATCAAAACTATAATATAAGCAATATTGATAATTCGGTTTAATTTTTTCTTATTTTGAGTACTAAGTTTATTACTTCTTGCTTTATCACATATTAATAAAGTATATTTAGCTATTAATATAAACCAACCCACGATTACTCCAACAAAGAGTTTACTCAAAATTAAGAATATAGATAAGCCAAGTCCTTCTTTTACTAAAGATGTATTTCCTGTCATATATAATATAAATTCAATTATTATGGCATTAAGATTAGTAATTAACATTTTTTTATAAATTTCTGTATCATCATTAGAAATTCTTTTTTTAACGAAAAATAATACTACAATAAGACTTAAATAAAGCGTTGACATAAATAATATAACCATTTGTGCAACTTTAAGCATCTATACCACCTCTATTATCATTATACAATAGTTTTTTCCATTTTTAAAGATAATAAATAAAACAAAAAAAAGAACTTTTTATTTAGTTCTTTCTCTTGACTTACCTTTTAATTCTGCATAAATTTGTTCAAAATATTTATAATCTGGTTTAGTTGCATTTAAATAAGGAATATTATCTGTAAGTATAAAATCACTAGGAATTTCAAATGGATATAATACTCCACTGTTAATGATTAAATCTTTGATTTTTTCTTCATCATTATCTTCTATAGAATTAGGTACAAAGAAAGCCACAAATTCTTCCCAAGATCTACCAGTTTCTGTCATAATGATTGCACAATCTTTAATAAATGGTAAAGCTCTAATTTTTGCCTCGATTGTATCTAAAGAAAATTTAAAATCTTCTCTTGTAACTACTCTAGTAGTACGACCTGTAATATGAGTAAATCCATTTTCGTCCATATAACCTAAATCTTTAGTATCAAACCATTCTTCGCCATCAGCGGTAAATGTTCTAGCTTCTTCAGTTTCTACTGGTAAATTTTCATATCTTTTAAATCTGCTATCACTTTGTTCAAAAACAAGACCAATTTTACCAGGTTCTACTACTTCATGAGTATCTTTGTCAACAAATATTAAATTAGTTCCAATAACTGGATAACCGGCACTTCCATTAATATTTTTTCTGTTGCTATTAACAGTTATAGCTCCTGCAAATTCATTTTGACCATAAGCATTGCAAATTTCTCCTTGATAGCCTTTAGATCTAGTAATACTAATCATATTATCTAATTCTTCTTTGTCCATCTTTGAGCCAGCACCCATAATAGTGCCTATATAAGACATATCAGTAATGTCATTATCACCAACAATTAATCTAATAAATACTGGTGCAGTAAATATATTAACCTTAGCATCATCTTTTAAATGATATTTTTCTCTATATTCTGGAAATTGCTTTATAAAAGCATTTAATTTATTAGATAAATCTGGAGTACCATTTCCTCCAATCGAAACAACTTCAGCCCCACTTAAAATACCAGTATATAAAGTAGTTACTAAACCAAGACCAATTTGTGATGGTATATTTTTAATTAAAACATCACCCTCGCTAATAGGATAGTCAACAAATAACATTTTTTGAGCCGCAGAATTAACACTAAAATCAGTATGGCTAATTGGTTTAGCTGGACCTGTTGTTCCACTACTATTAATAATTAGAGTAACTTTACCTTCTTCATATGGTGCTACTTCAGTAACCATGTTTTTGCTTTCATATAATTGTTCATAAGTTGTTATATCTTCATGTTTTTCTTTGGCATTAGCAACCACAACCTTAATTCCTTTTTCATTAATAATTGGATTTAAAGGTAAAAAGCATTCATCCATAACAATTAAATCTAAATTGCATTCTTCAACATTATGTTTCATTGAAGGAACAGCCTTCATATAATCAATATATTTACTAGTAGCTCCAAGTTTACTTAATGCTAAAAAGTTTACAATTTCTTCAATACTACCATTAAGCATAACTCCAACCATTGATT
The DNA here is from genome assembly GCA_947632455.1 of uncultured Bacilli bacterium. Classification (GTDB taxonomy): domain Bacteria; phylum Bacillota_I; class Bacilli_A; order RF39; family UBA660; genus Caccenecus. The sequence continues at coordinate 11,892 of CANRPK010000005.1, read as the reverse complement.
TGTCACTTATACCTAATTCAGCTAAACCATTCGCTGCTTTATCAACTAATTCTAAAACTTCTCTATGTGTATATCTTTTTTTACTTTCAAATACATAAATCGCTGGCTTATCTAAATTTTTCATTGCATAGTTTTTATAAGTTGTATAAAAAGTATTATGAACATCAAAGTAAGCTTTTTCATTATCTCGATAATTAACAACCCAAGGTTTATCATAATAAACAGAACCAGTAAGAGGTCCTAAAATTTTTCCTAAATGAATATTTCTTAAATATAAATCTCTTCGAACCATTTCACTTAGGTTTGTCTCTAGATCATAATTCATAAATTTCCCTCCAAAATCTACCTTAACTATATTATAATAATTATCTAAATGCAAGAAAATATTTACATAAAAGTATCAAATATGATACAATTATTACGGTGATTTTACTAATGAAATACGATCCTAGTTATGTTGACTACTCCTACGATGGTAAACTTTTAAATGAATTATTTATTAAAGAATTTATTAGATTTAGAAAAGAGAATAATTTAACTCAAGATTTATTCTCTAAATTTTCTAATGTTCCTCGTGAAAAAATTGCTCGTATAGAAAATGGATCACATTCTCCTAGTGTTTTAAGCTTATTAAATATATTAGGGCCTATTGGTTATACTATTAAAATTGTTAAAGTAAATAATAATACTCAAAACTCTAAATATTTGATATAATATAGTAACGGTGATTATATGAACAGATATGAAACAACTAAAAAAGTAAGCTTTATTGGTATAATTAGTAATCTTTTTTTACTAATAATCAAATTTATAGTCGCAACTATTTCACATAGTGAAGCTCTTTTAGCTGATGCTGTTAATTCTGGTGGCGATATTTTTTCTTCTCTAATGTCTTATATAGGTAATAAAATAGCTAGCCATCCTAGTGATGAAGATCATAACTTTGGTCATGGTAAAGCTGAATATATCTTTTCACTTTTAATAGGTATATCAATGATTTTAGTCGCTGCCAAAGTACTATATGATTCCTTACATGCTTTTTTTGCTCACGATGAATTTATTTTTTCAATTTATTTAGTTTTGGTATGCCTAATAACTATTGTTATCAAATCATGCTTATATATTTATTGTAAATTTAGTTATAAAAAACATCAAAACATTTTATTAAAAGCCACTATGAAAGATAATCGTAATGATGCCATATTAAGCTTTGGTACTTTAATATCTGTTATTTTTGGTTATTTTGGTTACTATTTCTTTGATAGCTTCCTAGGTGCTCTTATATCTTTATATATAATTTATACCGGCGCGTCTATCTTTTTAGAAAGTTATAAAATCCTTATGGATGTTTCTCTAGATAAAGAATACACTTCCAAAATAATTGAATACATCTTAAAAAATAAAGATATAAAAAATGTTACAGATCTTTATACATCCGCAACGGGTTATAAATATATAGCTATCTTAACTATTGATGTTGATGGCAATTTAACTACTTTTAAATCCCATGAACTTGCAGATAAATTAGAAAAAGAAATCCCTAATCAATTTCGTAAAATTTATAAAGTTATTATTCATGTCAATCCAGTATAGAGGTACTCATGACTAAATTAAAAAATATATTATCCCATGCTATAATTATTACTAGCATTTTAATTATTGCTTCTCTTTTAATAATTAAAGTTACTCAAAATGATATTTTCTTTGACCTAAAAACCGGTCAAAATCTTTTTAAATTTGGCTTAGATTTTAAAGATCATTTTTCTTTTATTCCTAACTTAACTTATCTTTATCATCATTACTTATATGATATTATTATATATAAAGTATATGAACATTTTAATTTTCCTGGTATTTTTTATTTCTTTTTACTTATTTATTCTCTTTTAGGAATAATTGTTTATATTACTAGTTATAAAACAACCCATAATAAATTATTATCATTTTGTGTTTCTCTAATTACTATGTTTTTATTAAGAAACTTTTATACTAATCGTATTCAAACTATAACTTATATTTTATTTTTTTTAGAAGTATATTACTTACATAAATTTTATAATACTGGTCATAAAAAATATTCTGTATTTTTATTTTTAATCTCTATATTAATTGCTAATCTCCATATGCCTATCTGGATATTTACTATTATCCTATGCTTACCTTTTATTTTAGAAATTATTTTAATACCTATCCTAAATAAATATAGACAATTAAAAAAGTATATATCATCTAAAATTATTTTTACTAAGCCCGCCAATTCTAAATTATTTATTTTAACTTTTATTATTTTAATATTAAGTGGCTTACTAACTCCTCTAAAATTTTATCCTTACACTTTTTCTATAAAAGCCCTAGGTAATCAAGCATATAATTTTATTTATGAAATGCAACCATTAATTTTAATTAAACATCTAAAATATTTAATTTTATTAAGTATTACTTTTATAATAATATTTATTTTGAAAACAAAAATAAAGTTTTCTGATTTAATATTAATTATTGGCTTATTTGTCTTTTCTTTAATTGCTTATCGAAATTTAGCATATGTTTATTTATTATATCCTTTTTTACTTATAAAAATATTATATGAAAATTATTCTTTTCCAAGTTTTAAATTTTCACATCTATCCCTAATTAATCAAAGTACTCTTTATTTTACTTTGCTTATATGTCTAAGTTTATGTTATATCTTTAGTTTGAGGTTATATCAAAATTTTGATTATAATTATACTTACAAATATCCAACCGAAATAGTAAAATATATCAAAAACAACTTAAATTACAACCATTTAAAATTTTATAATGATTTTAATTATGGTTCATACTTAGCCTTTAATGATATTCCTGTATTTATTGATTCTCGTGTAGAAGTTTATACTAAAGAATTTAATGGTGGCAAGGATATTATATCCGATTATCAAAAAACTGATAAATATAATACTTATAAAGAAATATTTTTAAAATATAATTTTGATTATGCCATCGTTTATTATCAATCTCCATTAAGTAGCTATTTACAAAAAGATCCTGATTATAATCTTATATATAATGAAAATGATAGCTTCGCTTTATTTCAAAAAAGTTAATAACTAATATGTTATAAACATTTTAATTTTTAAATTAGCTAATTGTTATATATTTAAAATTATGATATACTTAATAAGTAAGCGTTAGGAAACTGACGTCTACTATTTTTGTTGGTAGACGCTTATGTCAACATTATTACTGTTTGATACAATAATAATGATTGAACAAGGCGTCTTTTTTAGTTTAGAAAAACTAATTATCTTTATTAAAATTTCTTTTAATGAGACTAAAAAATTCATAAAATTCCTTTCTCCAAAACCCCCATAGGAGTTTAAAAGGGAGGTAAATTATGTCATAATTAGTAGACACCTGTCCTAACGCTTAAAGTTATCATAAACCTAAAGTTACAATTAAATCAATAAAAATCGTTCGACATAATTTGCCACAATTTTCAATTTCTAAAAAACTAATTTAATTTAATCAAAATATAAAGACAAAACAAAAATAATATGTTAAAATATTTTTAGTTATTAAGAATGTATTAAAGAGGTGTAGCATAAATGGCAAAAGTAATATCATTAGTTAATCAAAAGGGAGGAGTAGGTAAAACTACTACTAGCATAAACTTAGCCGCGGCTTTAGGAGCAGAGGGCAAAAAGACCCTTTTAATTGATCTTGATCCTCAAAGAAATGCCACTACTGGGTTAGGTTTATCAAATGGTGATTATACTCATGATATCTATGAAGTTATGACAGGTTTATGTGATATTAAAGATGCCATAAAAAAAACTAAATTCAAAAATTTATCTATTCTCCCTAGCACTATAAATTTAGCCGGAGTAGATGTTGAATTTGTAAAAAAAATGCTTGATAATCAAGAATTTCATCAAAATGAACAATTAAATTTAGCTATTAATAATATTCGTGATGATTATGAATATATAATTATTGATTGCCAACCAGCATTAGGATTACCAACCATGAATGCTTTAGTTGCTAGTGATTCTGTTATCATTCCTGTTCAATGTGAATTTTTTGCTCTTGAAGGAATTACCCAACTTTTAAACTCAATTATCATGGTTCAATCAAGTATGAACCCCTCATTAAGAATTGAAGGAGTTTTATTAACTATGCTTGATGGTCGAACTATAATTGGGCTAGAAGTAATAGAAGAAGTAAGAAAATATTTTAAAGATAAAGTATTTAATACTATAATACCTCGTTTAGTAAGATTAGTCGAGGCTCCATCTCATGGAAAACCAATAAATGTATATGATCCTAAAAGTAAAGCGACAATCGCGTATGCCAATTTAGCAAAGGAAGTGATAGCTCGTGACGGAAAATAGAAAGAAAGCTTTAGGAAAAGGCCTTGAACAATTATTTTCAAATGAAGTTATCAATTTTGATAAATTCGAAGAAAAAATAGTTGATGAAGGCAAAAATAATGGAGGAGTAATGGAAATTCCTCTAAGTGAAATTCGCAGTAATCCTTATCAACCAAGGGTAGTTTTTGATAGTGATTCTTTAGAGGAAATGGCAAATTCTATCAAAGAACATGGTATCATCCAACCTATAATTGTCAAAAGAAGTATCAAAGGTTATGAATTAGTCGCCGGTGAAAGAAGAACTAGAGCTGCTAGACTTGCCGGTCTAACTACTATACCTGCAATTATAAAAGATTTTAGCGATACTGAAATGATGGAAATAGCTTTGATTGAAAATATTCAAAGAGAAAATTTAAATCCTATCGAAGAAGCTAAAGCTTATGAAAATATATTAAAAATAAATAACATTACTCAAGAAGAATTAGCCCATAAGTTTTCCAAAAGTCGTAGTTATATTACCAATATGTTAGGTTTATTAAATTTACCAGAAATAACTATAAAATTAGTAGAATCTAAAGAATTATCTATGGGTCATGCTAGAGCTTTAAGCAAACTTGAAGATGAAAGTAAAATAAATGAATTAGCTTTAAGAATCGTAAGAGAGGGCTTAAGTGTTCGTGATACTGAAAAACTAATAAACTTGGAAAATCTTCCTAAAAAACATACTATTATTAGAAATAATAATTTTGATATTAAATATAGTATTTATGAAAATTTATGCCGTGAAAAATTAGGTGTAAAAGTAAAAATAAATAATAAAAAAATTGAAATACCATATAAAGATGAAGAAGAATTAACAAGAATACTAGAAAATTTAAACATTTCCGTTGAAGGAGAATAACATGAAATATTTAAATAAAATATTCAAGACCATTTTAACTAAAAAAGTAATAGCAACCATTATTACTATTGCTATTGCTTATATTCTTATTAAAATCTTTAATAAAGTTATCTCAAAAATACTTATTACTGGTCGTGATAAATTTGAAATAAAACGTCGTAAATCTATTATAAAATTATTTCAAAGTATTTTTAAATATTTAATAGGCATTATATCTATATTAATAATACTAGATTTCTTTGGTATTGATACTAAAAGCTTAGTTGCCTCACTAGGAGTAGTGGGAGTAGTTTTAGGTTTAGCCCTTCAAGATACTGTTAAAGATTTTATAAGTGGAATATCTTTAATATTAGAAAATTATCTTCAAGTCGGCGATATTGTAACATATAATAATTTTACTGGTGAAGTAATAGAATTGGGACTTAGAACTACTAAAATTAAACAAAATGATGGGCAAGTATTAATTGTTGCTAATCGTAATATTGATACTATTATTAATTCATCACAAAAAACAGCACATCTTTTACTAACTATACCAACAGCCTATGAAGAAAATGAATCAAAAATTGCTGAAATTTTAACTAATGTAATATCCAAAGCTATAAAAGAAAAAATTATTTTAGAAGATAGTAAATATTTAGGTATTGATAATTTAGGTGCTCATTCCGTAGATTATTTAATTAATATCCACTGCGATCAAAGCAATCGTTATCCAATCCGCCGTGAAATATTAAAAAGAGTAAAAACTGCTTATGATGAGCATAATATAAAAATACCTTATAATCAAATAGAGGTGCATCATGGACAAGACATTTAAATTAAATGATAAAGTTATTATGAAAAAACCCCATGCCTGTAAAGCTAATGAATGGCTTATAATTCGTGATGGAGTAGATATTAAACTTAAATGCTTAGGTTGCGGTCGGGAAATTATGCTCGATCGTTTAGAATTTATTCGCAAATTAAAAAAAGTATTAGGAGGAACTAATGAAGAAAAGAAATCTTAAAGATCGTATAACCCTAGATCCCATTATGACTTTAGTTGTCTTAATTGTTATAACTATTGTTGTAAGTGGTTTTTTAGGTTTATTAGGGGTTCAAGTTAATTATACTAGTATAGGAAATGATGTAACTCTAGAAACAACTCAAAAATTAGTTTCTGTAGAATCTTTATTTAGTTTAAGTGGTCTAAAATATATTTTTACTACGACTGTTGCCAATTTTGTTTCATTTACCCCTTTATCTAGTTTAATTATTGTCTTAATTGGTATAGGAGTTATGGAAAAAAGTGGTTTCTTAAAAACGGCTATAACTTTATTAACAAAAAAAGTAAAAAAGAAAACAGTTACATTTGCTATTGTATTTATTTGTATATTATCAAGTATTATGGGTTATTTGCCTTTTGTAATAATGATTCCATTAAGTGCTTTAATCTTTATTTATGGGCGACGTAATCCTTATATAGGAATAATAGCTTCATACGCGGCTTTATGTGCTGGAACAGGTATAAACTTCTTATTTACTAGTAGTGATTCCGAATTATTAAAAAGTACTCTTTTAGGTTCTCATATTATTAATCCAAGTTATAATTTAGGCACAACCAGTTTTGTCTTTATCATGCTTATTGCCGTAATAATTATATCTTTAATAATTACCGCTATTACTGAAAATTATATTGCTGAAAAATTACCTAAATATGATTTTCCTGAAACTGAATTAGAAGAAGATTTAATAATTACTAATCGCGAATTAAAAGGTTTAGTTTTAGCAGTAATTGCTGGTTTATTATATTTAGTATTTTTCGTTTATTGTATAATTCCTGGTTTACCATTATCTGGTGCATTACTAGATCATTCTCAAACATTTTATATAGATAAATTATTTAGTGCCGATTCCTTCTTTAGTAATGGTTTTGTCTTTGTAATTACTATGTTTTTTGTAATTTTAGGTTTGTTCTATGGTATAGGAGCTAAAACAATTAAAAATAATAAAGATTTATGTGATGATTTAGGTCATAGTCTAGATGGAGTAGGTAAAACTCTAGTCTTAATCTTTTTTGCTTCAACCTTTATTAGTATTTTTAAACGTACCAATATTGGTGAAGTAATTATGGCCTCTTTAGCCAATATTCTAACCATCCAAAATTTAGGAACTTTCCCTTTAATAATCATATTATTTATTATAAGTGCTATTGGAACAATATTCTTACCAAATTCTAACTTTAAATGGCTTATTTTATCAGGAATTGCTGTTCCAACCTTAATGGACGCGGGAATAGCCCCTGAATTTGCTCAAGTAATATTCCGTTTTGGAGAATCTGCAACAATGGCTTTAACCCCAGTTATGGCTTATTATGTAATATATTTAGCCTACTTAGAAAAATATAATCAAAATGAAAAACCTATAAATTTATTTAAAACCATTAAATATCAAGTACCATATAGTTTAGTAATTGGCTTTATCTTACTAGCTTTATTAATTGCTTGGTTCATCATAGGTCTACCTATTGGTATAAATGGTGTAGTAAGTATTTAAATATCAGTGTAACTGATATTTTTTTTGACATTTAAAAGAATAAGTGCTATACTAACAAACTGTTCTTAAAGGGGAGGTTTTAGTATGAAAATAAAAAATTTAAGAATTATGGCTAGTGCTTTAGCACTAACTAGTTTATTAAATGGTTGTTCAATTAGTATTTCTAGAAAGGATAGCCCAAAGGAATCAGTCGAGGCATCAATAACTGAATTAAAAAAGGATATGACTATCACTGAAGCTTTAGATGTTTTATCAGGTGAAAATACAATTAGCTTTTATTTTGATAAAGATATATCATGCCCTGTTGAAAATATTGATAACACTTATAAAATTAAAGCCGGATACCTACCATACCAAATAGATAAAACATATCCTAGCTTAGGAATGTTTGGCCTTCAAAAAGAAGATGATTACACTATAATTGATCCTGGTTTTGATGAGAATATGGTTCCAAAAACAATGGAAGGCTATATCGGTATTAAAGAAGAATATGCTCCAATTTTACGTTTAGCTGATTATTTAAATCAAGCTATAGCTGATAGAGACCCTAATATTACATGTAATTTAGAAAAAGTAACAAGAGAAGATATTATTGGTCCCGCTTATCTTTTACCAAAAGATTGTTCATTAATTTATTTAGGCTCTAATTGCCAAGCCTATATAATTGAAGAAAATGAAAAAGGTTGTATATATTACATTAATGATGAAGATATATTAAACTATGTTGCTGTTAAACAAAAATTTGCCAAAGCCTTTAATAATTCTCAACTATTAATAAATTCTTTACAAAGAGTATATGAGGAACAAAACTCTAATACTCTAACAAAATAATATCAGTGTAACTGATATTTTTTCTTACTTAAAATTAAAAGAATAATAAAAGTATTTAAAAATATAAATTAAAAGTGTTATAATATAAAACAGAAAAGAGGTAATAATATGAGTTTAAAAGCCGGAATAATTGGCCTACCTAATGTAGGTAAATCTACTTTATTTAACGCTATTACTAAACAAAATATTTTAGCAGCTAATTACCCATTTGCCACCATAGATCCTAATGTTGGTACAGTTACAGTTCCTGATGAACGTTTAACATTCCTAGAAAATATGTATTTACCCAAAAATACTGTACCTACAACTTTTGAATTTACGGATATCGCGGGTTTAGTTAAAGGTGCATCAAAAGGTGAGGGACTAGGTAATAAATTTTTAAGTCATATCCGCCAAACAGATGCTATTGTTGAAGTAGTAAGGGCCTTTGATGATGCTAATATCACCCATGTTGAAGGTAAAACAGATCCTATTAGAGATATTGAAATTATTAATGTTGAATTAATATTATCTGACTTAGAAATAATTGATAATCGCTTAGAAAAAATTATAAAAAAAGCCGAAACTACTAAAGATAAAGAAGCAATTTTAGAAGTAGAAACTCTAAAAAAAGCTAAAACTAATCTAGAACAAAATATTCCTCTAAGAAGAGTAGAATTTACAGAAGATGAAAAAGAAGTATTAAAATCATTTAATTTTATTACTTTAAAACCTTTAATTTATTGTGCTAATGTTTTAGAAGATGATTTAATAATTGGAGATAATGCCTATACTAAATTAATTAAAGATTATGCTAGTAAAGAACAAAGTGGAGTAATAGTCATGTGTGCCAAAATGGAATCAGAACTATCTGAATTATCTGATGAAGATAAAAAAATCTTTTTAAAAGAATTAGGCATATCCAGTTCTGGTTTAGATAAACTAATATTTGCTACCTATAATTTACTTGGATTAGAAACATTCTTTACCAGTGGCCCCGATGAATGTCGAGCTTGGACTTTCAAAAAAGGAATGAACGCTAAAAGTTGTGCTGGCCTTATTCATAGTGATATTGAAAAAGGCTTTATTAAAGCTGAAGTTACAAGTTTTAATGATTTAAAAGAATATGGAAGTGAACTAAAAGTTAAAGAAGCGGGTAAATTACGCTTAGAAGGTAAAGATTATTTAATGCAAGATGGGGACATAGTTTACTTTAGATTTAATGTTTAAAAAATTAATAATTACATATAATATAATGAATAAATCATCGCATTTACGTTATATTAAAATTATGTTATAATATAAAAGTAAGGAGGAAAAAATGAACAAATTATTATCAAAGACCTTTCTTTGGATGTTTGTTGGCCTTTTAGTAACATTTATTACAGGATATGTAGTATCTATTAATGAAAATATGCTTAATGCTATTTATAGTGGCTATCTTTATTGGTTGTTTGTCGTTATTGAATTAGGATTAGTTATATATTTTTCTACCAGAGTTCTAAAAATGCAGCCAACTTCCGCTAAAATTTGTTTTCTCTTATATTCATTTGTAAGTGGTTTAACATTTTCTAGCATATTTATAGCCTTTAATATTTCTTCAATAATATATGTTTTCTTAATATGTGCATTATTATTTGGAATATTTGGTTTAATAGGCTATTATACTAAATTAGATTTAAGTAAAATAAGTACATATTTATTAATGGGATTAATTGGTGTAGTATTATGTACAGTTATAAACATTTTTGTAAATAATTCTACTTTTGATCTTGTTATTACTATAATCGCTGTCTTACTATTTTTAGCTTATACTGCTTATGATATTAAAAAAATCAAAACTTTAAGTGAAACATCCATAGATACAGAAATTATAGCCATAAATGGTGCCTTTGAATTATACTTAGATTTTATAAACATTTTTATTAATCTATTATCATTAATAGGAGATTCCCGAGATTAGGAATCTTTTTTTCTACCAAAGCCCTAAAATACTTGACAAAAAGCCTAAAAAAGCTTATCATAATAAATTACAAACAGGAGGGTTTTGAAATGAAAAGAATTTTAACAATGCTTATATGCGCGATGGTAATTTTAATGCCAATTAAAATTGAAGCCAAGTCATATAAATTTAATTATTATTGTGATGCTAAGCAAAAACTAGATGATAAAACATTCTATAAAGTATGTCATATTGCTATTACTACTGATTTTAATATTAACCATATTCAAGGTAACTTAATATTAAAAAATTTAAAACTTGAAGATATTAGAACTAATGGTGATTGGACTAATAATAATGGTCTTTCTATTAATGTTGATTTTACATCTAAGACATCTCATAAAGGAACTATTGAAGTCGCAGATTTAGTTTTTACTGGAAACTTATCTGATACTGAATGTTTAGCCAATTTTGAACCTTTAGTCGCGGAGGAAACTAATCCAGAACCAAAAGTATGTGTTATTGAAGGAAACACTTACTATGGCAAAGATGGAAAAGTAGTAACTAAAGAAGAATACAATAAAGAGTGTAATAAGGAAGAACCAAAAGTATGTGTAGTAGAAGGCAACACTTATTATGGAAAAGATGGAAAAGTAGTAACTAAAGAAGAGTACAATAAAGAGTGTAATAAGGAAGAGCCAAAAGTATGTGTAGTAGAAGGCAACACTTATTATGGAAAAGACGGAAATGTTGTAACTAAAGAAGAATACAATAAAGAATGTAATAAAGAAGAACCAAAAACATGTGTTGTTATTGATGATGAATATTATGGTAAAGATGGTACTAAAGTAACGGAAGAAAAATATTATGAACAATGTTTTAAATATATATGTACAGTTGTTGATAATAAATATTATTACGACCATAATGGTAAAGCTGTAAGCTATGATCAATTTGTAAAAGATTGTTCTGAAGTTGAAACACCTCAAACAGGTGTAAATTATGGTTATATAATTTTACCATTAGGAATAGCATCTATTATTGCAATCGTTAAAACAGCTAAGAAAAATACAAAAATCTATAAAATATAGTTGAAAAATTTAGATAATATGATATAATTTATATTATCTAACAAATGCGAGTGTAGTTTAATGGTAGAGCTTCAGCCTTCCAAGCTGATAACGTGGGTTCGATTCCCATCACTCGCTCCAGATTGATAGGAAACTCGGAAAATTCTTCGAGTAGTAATATACATTAACTAGAAGTACGTTCTAGTTTTTTGTTATTATTGGAAGAAAGTGAGGAGTTCTTATGGATGTTGTAAAAGAATTAGAAGTTGATAAGGAAGTTTT